>JAVLFR010000284.1:0-2064 GCA_046052785.1 Limnohabitans sp.
CTACACTTATGCGATCGTCGGCAGCGTCAGATGTGTATAAGAGACAGATAGCGAACTTTTCGATTTTGGTTCTGCGACAACGACTGCTGCGGCAGAAGCAGATATCGGCGCATTGTCCGAATGCAAAGAGATCTCCACATTCTCAGGGGCCACCTCAGAGCGCGGCTGGGGCACTGAAACCTCAGCGACTTCAATAGGCTCCTGGTTAAGGTTATCAACAACTTCGACGGCCGTCGCCTCAGGCTCAGGCTCACTGACCCTGGCGAACACCTCCTCGGGTGACAAGCCCAATAAAGCACCCAGCTTCTTGGCAGCCGTGGCTTTCACCGCCTGGCTGTAAAACGAACTCATCCCACCGTCTTCAAGCTGTCGAATTTGTTTGACAGACAGGCAAGCACGTGTTGCCATGTCATGAATCACCCAACCGCCAGCCTCACGACGCAAACGCAACAACTCGCCGTTGATGTAAATCTCTTCTTGCGTCATAGACAAAAGTGGCCAGCTGCGCGCTTGGCTGGATTACTTGACCAGCAGCAGTTCGCCCTTGATCGATGCACCCTTTTGAACCGACAAGGTTTGGTACACCACATGGCCATCGACCGAAGCGGAAGATGTCACGATCAATTCATTACATGTGGCAGTGCCCGAGAACTTGCCCTTGATGTGCAAACTGGTACAAGTCACAACCCCCTCGACTTGACCACGCGCACCAATGGTAAGTTCATCGACTTGAATTTGTCCATTCAATGCACCTTCAACGTGGATCGCGCCTTTGGCAGCAATCTCACCCCGAAAGGAGAAGCCCTCGCTCAAAATTGAAGGCTTTGTTGCGGTGGTTGTGATCATGTCCATCATGCTATTTCGCTGAGTTGGTTGAGGGATTGGTGGCAATGCGGGTTGGGCGATGACTTCGCTCAACTCTTCTTCAGGCTCCACATCATTGTTCAACTCTTCAACGTCAGGCTCTGCCGCCCCCGCTTGGGTTGGATTAACGTTGTTGGTTTTGGATTTGTTGAACATATTGTGCCGTTCGTATAACTTTTTGCGGATTGACTGGATAACCACCAATCAAAATTTCAAGATGAAGATGTTTACCTGTTGATGAAGAGCCTGTGCTACCGATATTACCCAATACAGACTCATTGGTGACCTTATCACCCAATTTCACCTCAATATTAGCCATGTGCGCATAAAGCGATTCAATACCATTGGTGTGACGCACTACCACAGTGTTGCCATATTGCGTGTGAAACTGGGCCAACACAACCACGCCAGGCTTAACAGGATGCACTTTCTCATCCCCAGTCTGGCTCAACAAATCCAGGCCTGTGTGGAAATGCGTTTGCCCCGTCAAAGGATGACGACGCACACCAAAATCGGAGGTGACACTGTAATTGGGCACTGGCATCACGCTAGGCAAGGCATATAAAACCTCACGCAGCCCGCGGTTGGTGGCCAACTCGTCAGCCACTTTGCCACGCAGCAAGGGGTTGCTTTTGACATCGTCTTCCAGGCTAAAACCACCATTGGCTGCATTTTGCTGAATGATTTTCACAATCTTTTCAGTCAAGCCAGAGGACTCAAGTTGCGACTTCATGCTCACGTTTTCTTGTGATACGGCGACCATGGATGTATCCACGAAACGGCGGATGCTCATGTCGCGGTCACGGATGGTTTGCGCCAAGGCCACCATTTGCTCATCATTCATGGTGAGCTGATCGGCACTTTCTGAATCCGAAGCGCTGCTGAGCAAAGCGCGATAGACCTCTTCATGAGAGCGCTCGAGCTTGGAGCGGCTGATCATCAGATTCACACTGGTGGCCAACAGCACAAAAATCGAGATCAGCATGACGCCGGTGGTCAAAATACCACCACGCACCAAGATGCGCTGCATTCGCCCGCTGATGTTGAGGTAATGCAGGTCGCCGTTTTGCTCGAGAATAATTCGAGCGTCCTCGTACTGGCGCGACCAACCCCGAGCCACAAACCCGGGGAGCAAACGCGCAGCTGTGGCCAGTCGAAGCATCATGAGAAGAAATGCAGTGGGTTAAACGGCAGGAGCGC
>JAVLFR010000285.1:0-25231 GCA_046052785.1 Limnohabitans sp.
ACTTATGCGATCGTCGGCAGCGTCAGATGTGTATAAGAGACAGGGGATAGCGCGAATAACATATTGAAGGGGAGTTGCATCACTAACAGCAAGTTCCGGATTGACGCCGCAAGTCTTTGCAATCTCTGCTATCCATGGAAGAAACTTTTCTCGATGAGGTTCATCGAAGATCCTTGGAATACCTTCTAAAATTTCGAAACCTTGGGTGCTAAACAGTTCGACGATGGTTTGTCTTGTAAACCACCTTAGGTGTGTTTTATCCAGCAAACCACTGTCTTCATATCTGAAATCACCAATTGCCAAACGGGTAATCAGTGACCAGTGCTGTGCATTTGGAATACATGCAATTACAGATCCATTTTGAGGGATAACAGCTCTTATATTTTTTAACACAGACCAAGGATCTTTGAAGTGTTCAAGTGTGTCACCAAAAATCCAACAATCTCGATCAGTAAATTCTTTGTAAAAATCAAGATCACAATCATCGATATTAGCAATTATTGTTTTATCACAGTGCCTATTTGCCAATTCTGCATATGAAGCATCAATTTCAACTCCGATCCAATTAACATTACTGGATCTTTTGAATTCGCGAGCTAGTGCACCTGAGCTGCAACCAATCTCTATTACATTTTTGGTTGATGGGGGGATTATTCGTAATAAATCTGGATTGTAGTTGTCATGAATTGGAGTTTGTTCCATTTAGCTCCCCCACTTTGCAAAATATTTTTGTTTGGCTAGTATCCAAGATGGCGAAGTGAATTGCCCTCCGCTCTCGTGTATCAGTGTGATACTCCATGTTCCCATTCGAGCACCAATACGCTCAGCCTCTCTGCAAAAGTCGAGGTCATAAAAATGAAATTCAAATTGTGTGTCAAATCTTAAATTTTTAGTAATTAGAAATTCACTATGACATGCAATGAAAACACCATCAAGTAACTTAACCTCTTGACATGGATTTCCAAATACATGCAGGTTTGCAGGTGGAAAACCAATCCCCGCCCCCACTATGCCACTAAGATTATCAGGTATGTCCCACGTAAATTCATCATCTATAAACGCCCATGAAGGTTGATAAGGTGCTCTGGACTTGTTTCCAGCAACCCCAACAATATCAAACGTATTGAGCCCATTAATTAATTGATCTGCCCAGTAGAAATCAGATATATGAATGTCGTCATGTGCAAAAACCAAAATTGCCGAATTATTTTTTGAATTCTCAATCGAACGATTATAAATTTCAGGTAGACCTTCGCTATTTAAATCATACAGATCTAAATCAAGAAAAGGAAATTGATATAGACTGAGGGACCTACCAGTTGCCGTTTTTGTAAAAAAATCTTCACGGGAACAACGTGTAGCGACAACAAAACGAATCTTAAAGTCATTCATCATTAATCCTTCAAAATTATTTTTTGGATTTGCAAATATTCGTATATTGCTCTTCTAATTTGGATACAAAGAGTGGAGAATCAAACAAGACGCAGCTAGAACGGTTGGCTTTTAATTTTTGGCGTAATTCGGCCAGCCTATTTGGTTCGCTTGCTAATTGGACTGCTAAAGTTTCGTAGTCCTCGATATTAGTAGTGATAAGTTCTGGCAGGCCCACCGCATGCAGCAAACTCCCCGCCATGCGCGAGGCAAAGGTGTTGCCTGACAGTGTGACCAAGGGCAAGCCCATCCAAAGCGCATCACTGGCCGTGGTGCCCGCGTTAAAAGGATACGTATCCAAAAACAAATCCGCACAGACATAACTGGCTAAGTAATCTGGGTGTGACATTCTTTTTGAGAAGATCAATCTGTCTGGTGATACTCCTAACAGTTTTGCTTGGGATTGCAAATTGGTTTCAACATCTACCAAATTAATATTTAGCCATAAAACACTTTGAGGTATTTTTAATAATATTCGCATCCAGCTTGCAAATTGCTTAGGTTGTATTTTGTAGGAACTGTTAAAACAACAAAACACAAATGCGCCGTCTGGAAGATTAAACTGCTGACGCGAGGGGGTGATGGGGCTGACGCTACGTTTTCTGTCGTTGGCTTGGAAACAGGGCAGGTAAATGACTTTTTCGCTGTAGTTCGATTGTTGCGCAGGTGGAATTAAAAAGGTATCGGCAATGATGTAATCGTGGCAATCTGAGCCAATGGTGCCTGGAAATCCCAGATAGTTGATCTGCACAGGAGCGATTCGCTCTGCAAAAATTTCCGTTCTGCAACCCTTCGTGATGCCGTTGAGATCAAGAGCAATGTCTAATTGACATTCGCGTGTCAAAACTAAAACTTCAGAATGGCTCAATACACCGCAATCCCAAAAATAATCGACGTTGTCAATAATACGGTGTGTGTAAATGTCTTGCGGCTTGCGTCCCAGTGAAAAAGCGTGAATCTCAAAATGAGATCGGTCGTGTAACTCAAATACCTCTGAAATGAGGTGCGCGAGTGGATGGTTGTTGTAGTCGGAAGAAAAATAACCGATAACAATACGTGAGTTTTGTTTTGCTTTTTTTAGCGATCGAAAATTATCTCTTTGGCTTGGCAATTGTTCTGCGCAGTAGATCTTGCTCGCCTGAAGCAAAAAGTCTGGGTCATCACTGATTGCCAACAAGGGCAGTAAATCAGATGATTTTTTAAGATGCTGAACTCTATGCATAACCAGATCTATGCGCTGTTGATATCCATTCCAATCGCACATATTCATTTGGATATCCATGAGACTTCCCACGCAATCTTGAGCTGGGTCTGGTTCTAGAGCTAATACCTTTAGCAAATGGTGCGTTGCTTCTTTATACCGTCGAATCCCTCTAAATAAATTTCCCAAATTTAAATGAATTACTGCATTTTCATCATCTAAATCCAACGCCTGAAGAAGGCTTTGCAATGCAAGATCATTTTGATTTAATTCTTGGTAAGAAAAGCCACGGTGAAGAAAAGCATTAATGAAATCAGGTTTCAACAGAATGGCTTCATCAAAGCATGAAATAGCCTTCTCTGGAAGCTTTAAAGCATTGAGCGAAATGCCTTTGTTAAAAAATGCTTTGGCGTATTGTGGGTTGTGCGTCAAGGCCTGTTCAAAACAAAGTAAAGCCTCGGGGTAGCGTTTTTGTTGAACAAATAAATTGCCTTTGTTGTAACAGGCTTCAGCATAGTTAGGGATGATGTTGATGGCGGCGTCGTAATTTGCATGAGCTTGTGATGTCAAACCCAACTCTGCTTGCGCCAAACCACAATTCATTAATGCCTTCGCATAGTCAGGCTTGAAGCGCACCGCTTTTTTAAAGCAATCAATCGCAGCAGCGTAATCCTTGGTTTTGTGGTGGATATTACCCAAGTTAAACCAAGCCAACGAATAGTCAGGCTTGTGTCTGATGGCAGCCTCAAAACTAGACTGCGCCTCTTTTAAGCGCTCTGCCGATTCGAGCGCAGTTCCCAAATTACAATGTGCTTGGTGATAATCCTGCTTAATCTGAATAGCTTTCTGGAGGTATTCAATTGCCGAAGACAACTCTTTTTTTTGAGTTTTTAAAGTGCCCAGAAAATTGAGTAATTGAGGGTCGTCAGGGCGATCCTTTAAAGTGATTTGATAAAGGTTTTCAGCTTCATCGAGTCGACCCGATTGATGAAATGCGACGGCTTGCTTGAGGCTCATAAATACCGAACTGAAGGGGAGATCTTTACTTTATCAATTTAGTTTAGTTCTTGTAGCACGGGCACGGCAGCGATCGGCAAATCTTTACGGTAAATAGTCTTTATGGATCACCTCATATAGTCACTTATTTTGATCCTAAGTCATGAACCTATCAAGCGGCTGGTCAAAACTATGCACCCAGACAATTCTGTCTGGAATCAACAACCTTCTCAAGGAATTAGTATGAAATCTATCTTGAAACTGTCTTTGGTCGCAGCTTTGCTTGCGTCAACTTCTGCCTTCGCAGCCATTGACGACATCGCCGATCTTGGTTCTGTCGATGCCGACACGGCCACTTTAACTGCCTCTATTTCTGGAACAACTTCCACAGGTGCTGCTGTGATTCAGGCTGCTGATGGTGGTACTGCATTGATCATTCAAGTGGGTGAAGACAATTTGGCCGTGATTCAACAAGCAGTTGCCAACGCATTCGCTGTGATCGACCAAACTGCTGCAACAGCTAGCAAAGCTGTGATTATCCAAAAGTAATCTCACTTTTTGAATTCCAGAATGCCCTCTGGACGATCGAAAAAAAAGGCTGATAACATGCTGGTCTTTAGCCTATTTTTTTGGACTTTATAATGAAATTTAAGACAGTGAATCAGTGCATTGCACTCTTTATGCTTTCTTTGTCGCCGCTGCTTCCTTTGGTGGCACACGCCCAGAGCGCAAAAAAAGTGGATTTACCTGTTGACACCGTGGCCTTGGTTGACGGTGTTTCTATTAAAAAATCGGTGCTCGACAAAATTGTCAGCAACGCGACCACTGCGGGGACCCCAATCACCCCAGAGTTGCGCAACGAAATTCTCAGAGAGTTGGTGTTGCGCGAAGTGGTGTCTGCCGAAGCCATTCGCCGTGGCATTGAGAGAAAACCCGACTTTCAGCAGCAACTCAACGATGCCAAGCAGCGCTTGCTTGCTGACACCATGCTCAATGAGTTGGCCACGCAAAATCCTGTGTCAGAAAAAGAAATTTTGACTGAATACGAGCGCCAAAAAACCTCTTTGGGTGGTGACGCCGCCCTGCAGTACAAACTCAGCCAAATTGTGGTGGCGTCTGAACAAGAAGGGCGCGATGTTGTTGCCCGCCTGCGCAAGGGCGAGGGGTTTGACAAACTCGCTGGCGCTGTGTCTACAGACGCTGACAGCAAATCCAAAGGTGGCGATATGGGTTGGTTTTTGCCGTTGGAATTGGCACCTGTGTTTGGCAACGTGGTGGTCAATCTGCCCAAGGGCGGCTTTACCGCGGCGCCTATTGGCTTTAACAACCAATGGTTTGTGATCAAGGTGGACGACACCCGTCCTTTTAAAATCCCCTCTTTGCAAGAATCCCGCCCCAGACTACAAGCTGCGTTGCAGCTACAAAAACGTCAAAAATTGATTGACGACTTGCTTAAAAAAGCCAATGTTCAGCTTGGCAATTTGTAAGCAAGCACCCTGAATACTCAAGCTTTTAAGGGTTCATGCCGATAGAGGTGGCAATCGGAACGCATTTGATTGCGTGACAACCAATTTTCACTTCTACGCGTATGAAAACCAACCAACTCCGCCTAGTTTTCGAAATTCTTTTAGGAATAGGTCTGGCCGCTGCTTTGATGGTGGCTATGGGTCTCTTTGTGAGTCACAACGCCTTAGAGGACCAAATTATTTCGCTTCAAAAACAAGCGCAAGAAACTGAGCTGTCCTTGCACAGGCAGCGTTTAGAGACGCGCTTGGCCAAAGATTTGCAAGCCAAAGATTTGCAAGTGAAAGACCGCCAAGACGCCAGCAAAGCAGAGCTTGATGCGATCAAGTCTGCCTTTGCCAATGGGGTGGTTCTGAAAGATCTCGAGACTTTTTACAAATCTCAAAAAAACTGGTCAACGGACAGGCAAGTAGGTGTTGCCACGCTTCAGCTGCTTGCGCATGGCGGTAAAGACGAAGCCACGATTGCAGCGATACAAAAAGCTTTGGATATGGCTGAATTGGGTTTGCAAAAAAAATGTGATGTCCAAAACGCCAGCCTGAAGAATACGAAGCCCATGTGTTGATGTGGACATCGCACGGCTTTTTAAAAAATTTTATACACGCATCACTCAAAGGAATTTCTATGCACAAATCTTTCGTACTCTTGGCCGCAGTGGCGTGCCTCACCAGCCCCATCGCGTTTGCCCAAAACGCCCTACCCATGTACGGCGAAATCACAACCGCTCGCGTGACCTTGAAAGACACCTCGAGTGATCACTTAGGCACATTTCAGCCGCGTACAGTTCGACTCACCCTGGGTCAAGTGGTTGGCGCCAACATGGCTGTGGAAGAGTTTGCTTATTTGAGTTCGTCTAACGACGCTACTGACAAGGCCGCCAACAACCCTGCGACCAAAGTTAGCAAAAAGCAAGACAGTTTGTACGGCATTGCCATGCGCCCCTTTGTGAACGTGACCCCAAGTTTTGAACTCTTTGCCAGACTTGGCATTGCACGCTCAGAAATCAAAACAACCTCAGAGAGCACAGGACAATCACAAACAACCACCGCTACAGCCACCAACTCTTTTTATGGCGGCGGCGCCTCTTATGCTTTGACTCGCGCTGTCAAAGTCACAGTGGATTTTTCTAAGTTTGCCAACAAAAACGAAACACAACTTTCAAATGTCAATTTGGGACTTCGCTTTAATTTCTAAACATCAAGAGATATTGACATTTTTCACAATTTAGTCAAATTTGGGGAATAGGATTCTCCCTAAGACAAATTACTTCATTTGATAATGACCTTCAAAATTCTTGTTGTAGAAGATGAGCCAGACATCAGAGAGTTGTTGAATCTCACCTTGACCAAGGCTGGTTATTTAGTGACCCAAGTGGGTACTGTCAACGAGGCACTTTTTGAGCTTGGGGTGTGTGCGCCGGATATTTGTATTCTGGATTGGATGCTACCTGACCAATCTGGACTGTATTTGCTACGCAAAATCAGACTGCAGGAAGAGTTTGTCAAAACCCCTGTCATGATGTTGACAGCCAGATCTGCTGAAAACGACAAAGTCATGGCCTTTGAAAATGGGGCCGATGACTACCTCACCAAGCCCTTTAGCCCTCGTGAATTGACAGTCAGAGTGGCGGCGTTGTTACGACGCGTCATGCCTGACGAGGAGGAAAAAATCCAGGTTTTTGGGGATGCGCATATTTGTCACAACACGTTCACTGTCAAGGTCAAAAACATCCATTTGAAACTCAAGCCCATTGAATTTCGCTTTTTGCAATTTTTTCTGGCCAGGCCCAACTGGATTTTTACCCGAACAAAGCTGATCGAGGCTTTGTGGGGATTTCGCGCAACGGTGGACGAGCGCACGGTAGATGCGCACATCATGCGCCTACGAAAAACCTTGCATCCGATTAGCCACAGTTTAAAAATTGAAACCGTGCGCGGCGAGGGATACCGTATTTCGTGTGCATCAAGCGTTCAGACTTGACCGAGGTGTAAACATGTTGGACGGTGTTTTGCTTGAACGCAGCGAAGAAGAATATTTGTTAAGCGCCATGGCGTCTAGCCTGCGTGTCAAAAGCCCTCGGCTGATTTCGGATTGGCTGCAGGGCTATCTTTTTTCCTTGTTGCCTTTTGGTTTTCTTACCTGCATCCAAACCCGAACCATGGGCCAACCCCTGTCCACGGATTCTTATGCTTGCAGTGCGTCACTTGATTTCAACCGCAGCCTGCAAAAGACGGTGGATCAATTTGCCCTTGATCTTTTAAACAAATTGCATGACGGCTTAAATTTCCCTTTGCTGCTCGATGACTCGCAGGCCATGCTCTCGCTGCCCGCTTACCAAGCTATTTTTCCCAACACGCAGAGTAAACAGGTGTTGGTGAGCCGTGCCGTGATATCCCACACCAGCAGTTACTTCTTTGTCTTGACGTCTGCGCAATCTCAGGTCGATCGCCATAAGCTCACTTATTTGCTGGACTTGACCTTGCCCCATCTGTGCATGGCGGTGGTGCGTGCCAATGCCAATGACTTTGCCCTGGATGATTCGCGCCAAGGTCAGTTTGTGTTGAGCGCGCGCGAAATCGAGGTGTTGCAGTGGGTGGCCAAAGGCAAATCAAACCAGCAAATCGCTGAAAAGTTGTTTCTCAGCCCTTTCACGGTGAAAAACCACATTCAAAACATCTTAAAAAGACTGGGCGCCAAAAACCGCGTTGAAGCCGCCTCGCTCTTGGGCTCGGTCAAGCAAAATTTTTAAATAGTCTTTAAAGACTATGCAAATTGATATCTATAGCCCATCAAAAACCTGATTTTTAAAAACTGGTTTCACACTCACAAGAAAGAATTTAAACATTGAGAGCGGCAATTTTTTGCCACTCTTGGTTCACAGCTCATGTTTTTTGGGGCATCAAAAACCGTGAGTTAAACCCAAGGTCGCGACAGCATCCGCAGCCTATTCAAAAACACTTCACTCTTTCAGGATTGAAAAATGAAACTCTCTAAAATTGCCTTAGCCAGTCTCTTGGCTGTTGGATCAACTTCTTCTTTTGCACTTGATTGTGATGACAGTACTGCCCTCTCATTTGCAAACACCTGCACACCTGACATGACCATCTACATCGCTGGTGCTTCAGCGTTGTCAGACGCGGTTGGCGCAGTGGTTCCAACCTACTTCGATACAACTAAACCACTGACAGTAGTTCTGGATGGCGGCACTACCAACGGTTTTAAAGCCAACGACTTCAACTTAATCGGCACAAGCAAAACAAAGACTGGCCCTAACTCAGTAAAAGGTTGGTACGGAACGACAAAATCTATTGAAGCCTTCGGTAATGCGCCTAAGAAACTTTTTGTTGTTTACAACAGCTTCAACGGCTCTGCTGCAGGCGTTTCACAGATCATGGCCAAGGCTCTTGTGACAGCAAAAAATGCAACTGTTAATGCAACAACTGCTGCTTTAACAGGTATTCCTGAAGCCAAAGTCGTGACAGTCGGTCCAACTTTTACTGGCACCGTTGCTTCTGCTAACACTTGCATTGCTTACGACACTGCTTCTACCGCTGGGGCAGCTCAAACATTGGTCACTATTGATGGCGCTACATCGGCTTTGGCAAAAGCGACTTCAGGCAATCAAGTCATTTGTTATTCCAACGCCATCCAGCAAGCTGACCTCGGCATCTCAGACGTGGACGTCCCTGAGTTGGTAGAGATTTACAAGAGTGTTGCAAAAGCACCTCTGGCTTCAATTGTGCGCAAGCCCATCGGTATGCAAGGTTTTGGTATCGCGGTTAACAACAACTTCTACAATGCCCTGCAAACTGCACAAAGAACTGCTGGTAAGTTGCCCGCCTCTTGTACAACAGGTACTTACACCGAGCAATGTCAGCCAAACGTCTCACGCGCACAGTACGCGAGTTTGGCTAGCAAGTCTGGTAACTTGAAAAGTTCTGGAGCTTTCATTTCTGGGGATGCCACTATGTTGACATTGGCTCGCAGAGACCAAATGTCTGGTACCCAAGCGTCTTCTGAGTTGTTTTTCATGGACTCTAAGTGTGCCAACCCTGCAGCTTTGACCGCGATGCGTGCCAGTGATGCGGATGGCTTTGTCTCCATGACGGTGACCGAGAACGTACAGACAGCGAACGTTGAAGAGCAACTCAAGGCCACCACTGGTTACACCATTGGTGTCATCTCCTTGTCAAAGGCTGCTTCGGGTGACTATAAGTTTGTCAAGATGGACGGTTCAAGCCCGAACTTTTTACGTGAAGGCATTACTCCCGTGTCAACTGCTAATGACATGCGCAAAAACATGATTGACGGGTCATGGCCTTTCCAAGTGACTTCTTACATCATGGCGACGAAAAAAGACCTCGACACAAAGACAGGTCTAAAAGCCGCTGCGTTGAATCAGATGATGACTGACTTCACTACAGGCACTGGTACCCATAACTTGAAGGGTATTGCTTACTTTGATGGTGACGCAACTAAGAAATCTCAAGTGACTCGTCAGTACATGAAAGGTACTGGCGCTAAGGCAGTCATGACCCTTAGCAACTGCGCGCCATTGGTTGCTGGTCAATAATTTTTTAATGCGCATGAAGATGCGTTTATTTAAAAATTGAGCCTATTTGAAACACCCTGCTTGCAGGGTGTTTTTTTTCATAAAACTGACACTTGCGACACTAATAATCAATTCCTTCTTTTTTTTGATTTAACCCTGAAAGCAATGAAAAATGTGTATCAATATTAAAACTAAAATATTATTAGTTTTATCCTTTTTTCTAGCATTTATAAGCTCTGGGGTTCAAGCTGCAGAGGAACCGATATTTCCGATTTACGAATACGAGGTCAAAGGCAACAGCTTGTTGACGGCCTTGAAGGTCGAAAAAACACTCGCGCCTTTTGCGGGTGAAAGAAAAACAATTCAAGATGTTGAGCTGGCCCGCGCGGCCTTAGAAAAAGCCTATCACGAGGCAGGTTACCTGTCGGTGTTGGTCACCATTCCTGAGCAAAACGTGGACAGCGCCTTGGTGGCGCTGCAGGTGGTCGAGGCCAATGTGGACAAGGTCACTATCCGAGGTGCGGAATACACCGCCCCCAGCGTGATTCGCTCTAAGTTAGCAGAACTCACGGGCAACAAGGCGCCCAATTTCAATGTCATGCAAGAGCAGCTGGCGGAGCTCAACCGCAGCAACGATTTCAAGGTCACACCCATCTTGAAGCAAGGCGCTGCGCCAGGCACCATCGACGTGCAGCTCGATGTGGAGGACCAATCGTCTTTGCATGGCAACCTAGAAGTCAACAACCGCCAAGTGGCAGGCACCCAGCCCACACGTGTGATTGCTGGTTTGCGCTATGACAACTTGTTTCAAGCGGGCCACAGCATTGGCTTGACGGTGCAAAAAGCACCCGTGCAGATGCCCGACAATGCCAGAAACTTTGCTGTGTACGCGTTCAATTACGTGATCCCCCTGCAACAAGCGGGCCGCAGCTTAGCGTTTTATGCCGTGAACTCTCAAAGTAAGATTTTGGCGGGTGGTACGGTCACCGATGGTGACACAGTGGGCTTTCGCCTCAGCGGGCCGTTGAAGGGCTCGGCCAGTTATTCGCACAACACCTCGATCGGCCTGGACTACAAAAACCAACGGGCCTTTGTCGTCACAGCCAACAACAACCAAGGTCCACCGCAATATGTGCCGCTGGTCGCCGCTTACAACGGCACTTTTTTGGGTCAAGGGCAAACCACGGCGTTTGACGCCACCTTGACCAATGGCTTGCGTGGCGTGTTCACCAATAAAGAGCTCAATTTCAATGAGCGCGGCCGGGGGGCCTCTGCCAATTTCACCACCCTCAAATTGGGTGTGGTTCGCACAGATGTGTTGATGAAATGGGCGCTTGTCAGCAAAGCGGATGTCAGAGATTCATCTGGGGTGTTGCTGTCGCCTGAAAAGATGACTTTGGGAGGCGCTGATTCGGTCCGAGGCTATTACGAAGCCGAGCGTGTAGGCGAGCGCGGCTACCGCGCAGGCTTAGAACTGCAAACACCCAGCGCCACTTTTGGACAGGGTTTAGCCGAGTGGCGACTCAAAGGTTTGGGCTTTTACGAGGGCGGTGCGATTTATGAAAAAAGTCAAACTGCGCCTGTCGTTAAACACCTACTCAGCAGCAGCGGTTTGGGCCTTCGTTTGTCGGGCGCCAGAGGTTTTAACCTAGAAGCCGATGTGGCAAGAACCTTAAAGGCCTCGATCAATACGCCTGCCCATGAAGAACGCTACTCAGTGCGTGCGGTTTGGAGCTTCTAAATGGCGGTGCGACTGATTTGGGCGGTCCTCGCATCGGCATGTTTGCCGACGGCGTTGGGTCATGCGCAGACGCTGCCGCCCAAGCCTGTCGTTCCCCCTATCAGCGCAACCGCGCTGCCTGTACCGACGGCCAATCCCAATGTGCATGGTGCAAAAAATATTGTTCTAAGTGATCCAATTAACAACGTCTTAACCATCACCCAGCCTGCGGGCTCGACCACCAATATTGTGAATTGGCAGTCATTCAACATTGGCAAAGATGCCAAAGTGGTCGTGAGCCAACCCACGGCCAACTCTGTGTTGTTGAACAACGTGGTCGGTATTGCTAACCAGGTCGAACGAAACCCAACGGTGATCAATGGGATGCTGGAAAGCACAGGCCGTGTGTATATCTATGACCCTCGCGGCATTGTGTTTGGCAGCAGCGCTTCTATCAATTTAAACAGCTTGATTGCCAGTTCACTGAAGTTTGACGAAAGCCGTATCAAGGCGGGCGGTTTGCTGATGCCTGGTGATACGCCGACTCAAGCTGCATTAAGGGCCGCTGGTGAGGCCACACCAGGCTCTATTTGGGTTCAGCCAGGTGCAAAGATAGCGGTGGAAAACGGCGGGCAAATCATGCTGGCTGCCCCAGGCGTTTACAACGAGGGCACACTCTTAGCGCCCGATGGTCAAGTCATTTTGGCGGCGGGCAATAAAGTGTATTTGGCTTCGCCAGATACAGACCCCAAAACTGGAACAGGAACGAGGCTAAGAGGCTTGGTGGTGGAGGTCGAAAACGGTGCCAACAACAGCCTGTCGCAAAACAGCGGAAGCATAGACGTATCCCGCGGTAACGCCACCATGGTGGGGTATGCCGTGAACCAACAAGGTGTGGTGTCGGCCAGCACGTCCGTCACGATGAATGGCTCCATTTATCTCACGGCCAAAGACAATGCGAAAGTAAACCCTACTCTTGCAAGATCGGGGAATGTCAAGCTCGGCGCTGGCAGCGTGACACAAGTCATGGCCGTGGACGATGGAAAAACTGTCACCCTAGACCAACTTAATCAGGAAACCCCGATTTTTAACAAATCGGAAGTGGCCATCGTAGGTAGAAATATTCAGTTGGAAGGCCAATCGATAGATGTTCCAGGTGCAAAAATAGTAGCCCCTGGGGGCTCGGTGTCAATCCAGTCTGTCAATCTTCAAGCCACATCAGATCCCACTTCTTTGCTCAAAAATAAAGTGCGCGTCGACTTAGGGCAGGGCAGCAGCATTGACGTTTCAGGCATGACGTCAGCCAAGTTGGCGATGGCTAGCAACATCATCGAAGTCGATTTGCGTGGTACAGAACTGGCTGACAACTTGGTATTGAGGGAGTCCTCCTTGTATGGCAAGAAGGTCAATGTCGACATTCGTAAAGGTGCGCCTATCGCCAACATCGATGGATGGTTGAAGTTGGTGCCTTACACCCTGGAGCAAGTTAATACGGCGGGTGGGCAGATTAATATTTCTAGCGAGGGGGCCGTGATTCAGCGAACGGGTAGTTTGTTGAACGTCAATGGCGGTGGTGTGACTTATTTGTCTGGTTACGCCAACGCCAGCCAACTCAAGCTCAACGACAGCTTGACAGACATTTCGCTGGCAAAGGCCAATCTAGCTTATACCCAAGTGGTTAATTTACCTGACAGTAAAAACAACTTGGAAGAAGGCTACACACAAGGCAGCAAGGCAGGCAGTCTGAGCATCTCAGGGCAGGTGGTTGCATTGTTGGGTGACATGTCTGGTAAGGCATGGGATCCATCAAACGCACTGACCCAATCCGCTCAGCGCGACGTTTCTCAAAAAGCGACGAACAGCTTAAAAATCTCATCTGAATATGCCTCTGGCGGCATCCTTTCCATTAACGCTAGAGGCATCAATAAAAACATTGATGCAATTGACTCTTTTGTAATGCTCACCGTTGGAAATACTACCTCCACAAACCAGAAAGCAGCGCTTCCTAAAGTGGATGAAGTTTTTAACCCGGGTGCCATCGATGCAGTCAACACGATGCGCTTAAACATAAAAACCCTTAAAGACCAAGGGTTTCAATCCATTTCCGCCACGGTGCCAGGCAATATCTATGTCAACGAGACTGTGGAGATGAGTCCCAAAGGCACTCTCAAGCTCACGGCATTAGAGGCTAACAACGCTCAAGGCGCACTGACTGTTAACTCCTCTATTTTTGCACCATCGGGCACGATCGCACTCACAGCCGCACGGACACTTGGCGTTGCATCTGGCGTTACCCTCAGTGCCGCAGGACGTTGGACCAATGACTCAATTTCAAAAGAGTCTCTTATTTCAACCACCGGCGGCTCTGTCACATTACAAGCGCATGAGCTAGATTTAAAAAATGGGGTGACCCTTGACGCTTCTGCAGGCGCTTGGGCTGATACCTGGCAGAAGATCAAATTTGGTAACGCGGGTTCTATCAGTCTGAATACGGCATCGAATTTCCAAAGCAAAGAGCCCGCAGGGGTCAAACTTGGTGAAGACGTTTTGTTCAAAGCTGAGGGCTTTTCCTCAGGCGGTGCACTGAATCTTAAAGTGCCGAGCATCTATATTGGCTCATCAAAAGATTTGTCGCAAATTGACTCTGATCCCAAGTCTCACAATTTATTGCTAAGTCCAGACTTTTTTCAGCAGGGGGGGTTTACAAGTTTTAACCTCACAAGCTTTGGCGATATTCAGGTTCTAGAAAACGTCAGGCTCAACCCGTTAGCTACCCGCTTGGTGATGAATGATTCAGCTTTCAGAGCCGCCACCGGCGATATGGCTGGGGCCGCATATTCGATGTTGACGCCAGTAGCTGGCTTGGGGGCCTTTCGCGCGCCGACATCGTTAACTTTGAACGCTAGCCATGCTTTTTTGCTGGGCAATAATTCATCGCTAGTCACCGACCCGCTCGCCACCATCAACTTATTGGCAGCAGACAAAATAACCATCCTCGGTGATGTGGTGAGCCCTGGCGGGAAAATTTTAGTGGGCATCACAAACGATGTCTACGCAGAAACTAAAAACATCACATTAGGGGCAAACGCGAGCCTCAATGTGAATGGGGGAAGCCAAGCCCTCTTTGCGGGTGGCAACGGAGTAACCGTTGGTGATTTGTTAGCGGGTGGCCAAATCCAAATTGGTGGTTACGATACCCAAAACAAATCCTTGATTCCCCTCAATGCAATGGTTATTGCAGAAAAAGGATCTCAGATTTCAGCAGATGGTTCCATTGGATCCTTTGATCTAAAGCGACAAACTACCGCGGGTATTGAATCTGTTTCGTTGTCTAGCAATGCAGGAAGCATTGAAATCCAATCTCAGCAAGGCTTTATTCTTGCGGGAAGCTTATCTGGTATGGCCGGCGCAAACGCAGTAGGCGGTATTTTGAATCTGGCATTAGTTGCAGGCGCATCTCAAGACGATAAACCACGAGACGTTAACGGCCCCTTTTTAAATATTTCAAGTACCAGTGTCTCCAGCAAAATCACCAAAATACTTCCTACTGACGGTAACGGATGGGTCGGTTTGGATACTTTGACAAGTGGTGGATTTGGTCAGTTGCAACTGCATTCTCAAAGCGCCATTGCTTTTAATTTAGGTAAGAAAGAGAAGGTGCCCTATTTCAAAACCCTTTCTGCCCTTGACTCCATTGTTTTAGACAGTCCTATATTGCGCGCTGATGTAAATACCAAATTGGTATCCCAAGAGAAGGGCCCTAATAATGGTCTGATCATCTCTGCGCCCTCAGTTCAACTGGGTGGACTAGCGAGAAGAATACTAGCTTATGAAGGCAGCAGTTTCGATTCACCTTATTTGACACCCACGTCTACGATCGGCTCTGCCTCCTTATCAGTCAATGCAAGCACCCTTGACCTTATGGGAACCACTACCCTGCAAGGATTCAAGTCGGCCAATTTAAACAGCACTGGTGACATTCGGCTCACGCAAGTCAACAGCAAATTCCTCTCTTATCAAGATCAAGAAGTGGGGCTTAACAAGCCCGAATTGCTTCAACGCATACCTGGCGTTTTCACTGTGCAGGGTGATTTGAGCTTGAAGGGAGCTCAAATCTACACGACATCGCTGAGTGACTTCAAGCTTTCTGCAACTAATAATTTGACGTTTAATTCAAATGGTAATGTCGCCACACCGGTTTACTCGGCGGGTGGTTCTCTCACGGCGGTGGCAACCAACATTTACCAAAGCGGTGTGGTCAAGGCCCCTTTGGGGCAAATCATGTTGGGTGATGTGTTAATCACTCAAAAATTGGAATATTCTGCAACCAGCGTGACATCTGTCAAAGGTGAAGCGACCATGCTTTTTGGCGCCATTAGCAACGGAAGTGTGGGGACAGCCAGTTCTTGGAACCTCACGTTGCCAGGCAGCCTAGGTAATCCAGCAAGTCTGCTGTTGGATGGGGCCAATCAGAGCACCGCCTATAGAAGATCATTGCCAGAAAAAGAAATTGTTTCACAAGCTAAAAACGTGAACATCCTATCTGGCGCGCTGTTAGATGCGTCTCCTGGTGGGCAGTTGCTTGCCTTTGAATTTACGCCCGGCGGTGGTGGCTCCAAAGATGTTTTGAAAAACCCCAATACCTTTGCCATTCTTCCCAGTTACCAGTCTTCGTCCGCCCCGATTGATCCGAATAACACCGACGCCAATCCCCAAGTTGGCGACAAGATTTACCTCAGCGCCAGTGGTGGCTTAGCTGCTGGGGTTTACACCTTGTTGCCCGCTCACTTTGCTTTGCTGCCAGGCGGCTACAGCGTCCAGATTCAACCAAATACTGTGGGCATGACTGCCAAATCCAACTTTGCCTTGCCCGACGGGTCGATGTTGGTGTCGGGTAGTCGCTTGAGTGCCAGCCAATCCTCTGGCAACAGCTATGGCTTTCAAGTGACGTCTGGCGATGTGATTGGCAAAAAATCACAATTCACAAAATACAACGTGAACGACTATTTCAAACAGCAAGCTCAAATCAACATATTGCCTCTGCCTGAGTTGCCCACTGACTCGGGCTCTATGCAAATGCTGGCTGGCAATTCATTGAAGCTCAGCGGCACTTTGTTGATGCCATCTGGTTCTTTGGATCTGTCTGTTTTGGGTAAGTCTATTGAAATTAAGGCAGACGCCAGCCCTTCCGAAAACACATTCCAAGTGGACAGTTTGTCCAAAATTCAGGTTAGCAGTTTGCTGATTGGGGGTATTCGCACAAGTTCATTGGATGCTAACGGTCAGCGCAGCTACACCATTGGGCAACTCAGCCAGTCAGTCAAACTTGCAAACAACTTAAAAGCGCCATTGACTGCCAACGATATTATCTTGACAGCCACAGACGGGGTGAAGTTAGATTCGGGGTCAAGCTTGGTTGCTCTCGGTAAACCAAGTTTTGATGTGTCTCAGCTTGAGTTAGCAGGCGACGGCACCTTGCTGCGTGCTACTGGAGGCGCATCTTCCTATGTGGTGCGAGATTATCCAGAGCTTAATCCTAAAAAATTTAGCACTGGCGTATTAGACATTGCCAAAACTGCCAATATTCAAGCCGACGGCGCTTTGTATTTAGATGCAACGCGCACCATTAATTTAAACGGCCGACTGCCCCTGCCTGCCAGTGGATTTCTGGGTATTGCTGCTAACGAAATCAGTTTCGGTGATGCCCAAACACCTAGCACAGGTGTATCCATGGCCAGCAATGCGTTTGCCAACGCCGACTTAAAGGCCATCACATTGACCGCCTACGGCCAAAAACCTATCAGTTTTGCTGGGGTTGTGAGCATTGGGCAAACGGGTCTGACTAATTTAACCATCAACGCCTCAGGACTGGCCGCTAAAGATGCCACTGCGAATGTGGCCGTGACTGCGCAAACTGTGCAAATGAATGCCGTTAAAACTGACGGCTCTCAAGCTCCAATTAACCTGAGTAATTCAAAATTGAATATATATGCCGACGATATTTTGATTGGCAATGATCAATTTGCAGTCACTGGTTTTGAGAATTCAAGGCTGATGGCAAATCAAACCATTCGTGCCACTGGTGACCAGGGATCTATGTTTTTTGCTGGCACAACGGTGCTAGTAGCAAAGACGTTCACAGCGGACTCAGCCAAATCTGCGCTTTTTGAAAGTTTGGGTTCCATGACGCTTAATAAAGCGGGTGCGGGTGCGGGTGTGGCTTCTGCTGCTTTGGCTTCTGTTGGTGGATCGTTGGCTTTTACGGCGCCAACGCTGATTTCGTCTGCAGATATCGTGTTGCCTTCTGGAAATATCAACTTCACTGGCAAGAGTGACAACTCGACCACAAAGGGTGACGTCACTATCGACAGTGGATCACTCAGTGTAGCGGGTGCCAGCAAACTGTTTGGCGTAGATGCCCAAGGCAATGAGATGTGGGCTTATGCGCCTGCAGGTGACATCGCCATCGCAGGAAATACGATTAATCTGAAAGGCGGCAGTTTTGATGTCTCGGCGAAGAGTGCGGCTGCGGGTAGCCTGAGTTTTAAGACCAACTCTACTAACAGCGTTCCAGCATTTACTTTTGATTTATCACGTGTTTCTTTCAACGGCAACTCGGATAACCGCAATCAGGCGCAAGGCCAATTTGCTTTGCAGACCAACACGTTGGAAGTCACTAGCTTTAGTGCATTGAATAGTGCATTGAATAGTGCATTGAATAGTGCATTGAATAAAAAGCCAAATGAAGCTGGTTTTAATCAAGCCCTGACTTACCGCCTGACCCAAGGCGACATCAATATTGCCCGCGCCGATACTCTGACCGCAAATAACATTACCTTGGTTGCTGACAATGGCGATATTTCAATCAATGGAACTTTGGATGCAAGTGGGTTGATAGGCGGAAATATTTCTGTTTATGCTGCACAAGCCACTGGGCAAGGGGCAAAGGGGAATATCAAGGTTAACGGCACCCTAAATGTCAGTAGTACTATCCAAAATGATACTGATTTACAAAATGCAAGACTTCTATCGACTTCTGTGAACTTGGGTAAGGGCGGTAGGGTGCTGCTTTCGACCGCCACGCTGAATGGCGCGGCCCCAAATAGTGGTTCTACTGTATTTTTGCAAGGTGGTGACATAAGGGCTAACGGCACAACCAATGATTTGAACGGATCGGTATTGATTCGTGTGCCCCGAACCAATAGCAACCAGCAATTGGCATTGAACCAGTCGGTGAATACCAGCTTTACAGGCGCAAAAGTTACCTTAGAGGGGTTTAAGGTTTATGAATATACAAATATCAACAATACTTCAGATAACCCGCTGGAAAAAGCTACTTCAACCGACCCAATGTATAAAGATGCAGTTTTTTTTATAGACAAAATTAAAACATCTAGCCTATCTAGTCTGTTTGTTGACAATAACTTTACTATCAGGCCTGGGGTGGAAATTAGGTCCAATTCCACATTAACCGTCAGCGTGAACGAATTGCAGAGCGACCCCAGCCAAAGGGGGTGGGATTTATCTGGCTGGCGTTTTGGCTCAGACAAGCAACCCATCAACTTGACATTACGCAGTGTGGGTGATTTGACCATCAATGGTTCTATCAGTGATGGTTTTGTCAATCCAGCGGCAAATCCAGAAAGAGCAGGTATGTCTATGCCCAACTGGGCACTGGGCTCAGGCCCCTCTGCAGATATCAACGTGATTGCTGGAGCTGATTTGGGCTCAGCCAACACCCTTGCCACCAACTTCAACAAAAAAGGAGATTTCATACTGGGTTTTGCAGGGCGTAGTGCTAATGGCGCAAGCGCTCCCGTGAAGGCTTTTGACATGCCTGTCGCCTTGTTGCGCACAGGGACAGGCAATATCAATATTGCGGCGGCTAATGATGTGGTTTTGAAGTTGATGTCGATAGAGCAACTGGTAGACAAAGTTGATAAAACGACCCAAACTGGCAATATCCTTGTCTACGATAACAGTCTTGTCATACCTTTAGATAGTAATCCCGATGCCACAAAACGATTTGTGACAGTGGTAGGGGCCAGTATTTACACGGCAGGAGAGTTGGATTCAAGTCAATCCATGACAATAACTCCCAAAAATTTATTGAACCTACATTACGTGGGTGCGGGAAAAGCAAAAGCGAATATTTTTACAGATGCTAATTTTTCAAAAAATGGTGGGTCTTTAACAGTCAAAGCCGGCGGCAATATTCAAGGCCCAGTGGCATCTGACCGTAAAAAATGGTTTGCTCTTAATAACGATAACGATCTAATAGAGGAATATTTCTATCCAGAAACCTCCGACAGAGTAGACATCAACAAAGCGAAAAAGGAGGCTTTGGCGGCTGTTAAAGTTTACAAAGCCGACGAAACTTACCTTCAGGTCACAGATCCAGAGTTTTACGCAGATAAAGAAAATGAAGAATACTATTACACCATCACTTACAGGAGAGTAGGTACTCAAGACTGGTTACCCACATCAGTTTCGCCGTTGGTCAACACATGGCTCTTTAGACAAGGGCGAAGCAGTCTACAGGCGGGAGACCCGTCTATTCCAACAGCGTGGTGGGCGAGGACGGATTACTTTAACCAAAGTATGGCCACGCTTGGCGGTGGCGACCTTGTGATCAAAGCCAATGGTTCGATTAAAGATATTTACGCCAGTACAGCAACCAATGCCTATACCTCTGGAGTGAATGCCAATACAAGCCTTGTGCAGCAAGGGGGCGGCGATTTAACGATGGCGGCCAAAGGTGATCTAGCTGGTGTTGCTGTGTATGTTCAAAAGGGTATTGGCTCGGTGGCATCTAAAGGATCAATTACCTCAGGCAGCAACTTTGTCTTCAATGAGGACAACTTGACTACATTTACAAAAACTGACTCTTTGGATGATCCCCGTACGGCGTTAAATTCTATTTTTGCAATTGGGGATGCTCGTTTGAATATAACGACCCTTAAAAATATATCGGTTGGTGCGGTTTACAACCCGACGCTTACAGAACAAAGTGTTTTTAACAGAACCGGCGCAAAAGTTAATACAAGTAACGGTAATGGATTCTCAAATGTACTGAGGGACAGCCTTTTTTACAATGCATATCCTATTTTTGGAAACCGCAATTTTTTACCCACCCAAGATGCAATCTTGAATTCTTTCGATCAGGCAACAGTTAACTCCCGATTAGCACAATATTCTCAATTTTCTAACTTTTCCACTTACAGCGAGGTCAGTGGTGTGAATGCCATGTCCATCGGTGGGTTTGTGTCTCTGATTAACGACAAGCGTCCTGTTGCATGGTCTGGTGCAACGATGGTGACCAATGAATTGACCTCCGGCGATGGCCTATCAAGTTTTGGACTCGACCGTTTTTACACGGTCGCACCAGGCAAATCACAAATTGTTGCGATGAGCGGTGCTTTGAATTCCCAAAACGGTTTTGTCATGATGCCTTCAAGTCAAGGCCAATTGGCTTGGTGGGCCAAAGATTCGGTATCCATTCAAAATGGTATCAGCGGTTCTAACGGTGCGTTAAATATGCTTGACGTCTCGCCTGGGGGCCTATCGAACGCTAATTCATCCAGAATTTTTACCAAATCTGATTTGACAGTTCTATTGGATAGTTCTGTATCCAATTACACGACCCACGCGCTTGTACCCCTGCACCAAGACAATAGTCAAACTGCTTCAGTCGTCTCTTTGAATGGCGATGTAAAAGGTGATGCCAATTTCACACGTTCTTCTTTTAATATGCCCAAAGCCACCACGGTGTTGGCAGGCAGAGATATTTTGAATCTTGGTTTTACAGTCCAAAACAATAATTCTTACGATGTCACCTTGCTTCAGGCAGTCAGAGACATCCGTGACGAAACAGTTCAAGGCAAAGATTGCACGGCGAGAGGAAGCAATTGCTTGCAGCATGTTGTCTATGGCCCAGGTTTATTTAAGCTCATGGCTGGCCGTGACATTGACCTAGGTAATCAGTCTGGCGTGGTGACCCAAGGCAACCAAAGCAATCCATACCTGCCAGAAGGCGGTGCCAGCATTGAGTTGATGACGGCGGGCCTGAGCCCTGACTATGCTTCTTTGGACAGTTACATCCACAATACCCTCATAGGTGGGCCATTTAAAACAGCGGTTCTAGACGCATGGAATAGAAACGTTGATTCCGCGAGCGCGACAAATAAAAACAAATACTTTTTCCAAATGCTGGTGGATGCCAGCAAATACAAAGACCCAAAGACCGAGGCTTTAGATTTGGTGTATTTCGACGGTTTGGTCAAAGCATTGCTGCCCAAGTTAGGTCAGGCAAACTTTGGCGATTTATCTAGTCACTCCAGTCAAATCAAGACCGAGCAAGGCGGCGCCATTGATATGTTTGCCCCCGCAGGCTCTGTTTACGCAGGTCTAACTATGGGCGCAGTGGTGAAGAGCCCGGCCAACCAAGGCTTATTCACCATACGTGGAGGTGATATCAATGCCTTGGTCAAAAACGACTTTTTGGTCAACCAAGGTCGTGTGTTTACTTTGGGCGGGGGTGACATCACCTTGGTTTCTCAGCGTGGCAATTTAGAGGCAGGTAAGGGCGCCAAGACAGCATCTTCTGCCCCACCGCCCTTGGTGACGTTCGATGTCAACGGCAACATCAAAGTGGATGTGTCCAATTCAATTGCAGGCTCTGGCATTGCAACACTTTCTACGCGCGCTGGCCAACCCGCTAGTAATGTGTATGCAGTTGCGCCGCGAGGTTTTTTTGATGCGGGTGACGCGGGTGTGCGCTCTACGGGTTCGGTGGAGATCAATGCGCCTGTTGTGAAAAATGCCGACAACATTGTGGCCACGGGCACGATTTCAAATTCACAAGCGCCAACAGTCGTTGTACCTGCTGTGGCGCCCGTGGCTTCACCGCCCCCACCAGCACCTGCTAGCAGCGACGATATGAAGAAAAGCTTAGCCAGCAACACCACTTCGAGTGCGACCCTTTCGGTCGAGTTACTCGGCCTGGGTGATGGCAAGTCTGACAACGCCAATATATCTTCTCAAGCTAAATTAGATGAAGAAGACAAAGATGGCAAAGACAAACCAAAAGATAAACCTTAATTAAATGAGAACCTCCATGCGATTGCCTAAAGTTTTTTTATTGAATTGGCGGGCACTCTTGTGTGCCCTGTTGATGACTTGCCTCGCACCCTCTGTGTTCGCTGAAGAGTGGGCAAACAAAAAGAAATACGTGGTGGATACCAGCCTCACGGGGGCTGATATCGGCTCGGATGTGGCGCAACTGCCCGTGCTGCTGCGTTTGCACAGCGGCAACTTTACTTTTACTGAAGCCAAGCCAGACGGCTCCGACCTGCGCTTTTTTGCGGCTGATGCAAAGACACCGCTGAGCTACCACATCGAAAATTATGATGCTGTCAATGAGTTGGCCAACGTTTGGGTCAATCTTCCCAAGTTGACGGCCAATTCAAAAACGGATGCCGTGGTCATGGCTTGGGGCAACCCCAAGGCGGTGAGTGGGGCTTCTTCTAAGGCGACTTATGACCCCAGCTATTTGCTAGTTCAGCATTTCTCAGAGGGTTTCAAAGACGCCACAGGCAATGCGAACCACCCTCAGGTGACGGGTGTACAAGTCTTACCCAGTGGGCCAATTGGACAAGCTGGAAGTTTCGACGGTGCCAGCAAGATGGGCATCGAGGGTTCTGCGGCTTTCAAACTCGAGCCCACTTCAGCGCTGACCATGGCCGCTTGGATCAAACCCAATGCGGTTGACGGCGGTGCGCTTTTGCGCTTGGGTGAAGCCAACAAGAAGTTGGCCATCGAAATAGCGGGTGGGTTTTTGCAAGTGACGAGTGGCAAAGACATGGTGCGATCTTCCATAGCCATCACCCCCAGTGTTTGGCAGCACGTTGTAGTGGTGTTGGAGGCCTCAAAGGCAACGCTGTACATCAACGGTTTGGCTGCTGGTAATGGTGCGTTGACCCTTACAGAGACCAATGGCAATGCGCTGATCGGCGAAGGCTTTCGCGGCGATATGGATGAATTGACCGTCGCCAACAGCGCACGTTCTGCGGATTACATCAAAGCCATGTACGCCAGCCAAGAGGCGGACAGCATGTTGCTGGCCGTGTCCGATGAAGCACCTGCTGATTCTGGCGACTCGGTGATGGGCATCTTGCTGGGCGCTGTGACTTTGGACGGTTGGATTGTGATTGCCCTTTTGGGGGTGATGGCCGTGCTGAGTTTTTATGTGATGATCAGCAAGGCATTTATTTTGTCGTCCAATGCGAAGGCCAACAAGATTTTTCTGGATGTCTTTGAGTCCAACTGGCACGCGTTATTGTCCCCTGGTAGCTCAGAGGCCTCACAGATGGCGGCTAACAAGGCCTTGCTGAAGTCGTCAATTTACCGCTTGTACATGGTCGGGGTGTACGAGGTGAAGCAGCGTTTTGACGCGCAAATGGCTAACCAACAAAAGTTTTATTTGTCTGACGCCATGCTCAATTCAGTCCGTGCGGCGCTAGACGCAGCCATGATGCGCGAGATGCAAAAACTCAACAGCGGCATTGTGGCGCTCACCATCTCGATTGCAGGTGGCCCCTTTTTGGGCCTGCTAGGTACGGTGGTGGGCGTGATGATTACTTTTGCAGCGATTGCTGCTGCTGGCGACGTGAACGTGAATGCGATTGCGCCAGGTATTGCGGCCGCCTTGGTGGCCACGGTGGCGGGTTTGGCCGTGGCGATTCCCGCTTTGTTTGGCTACAACTGGTTGGCCAGTCAAATTAAAAATGCATCTTCTGATGGCGCCGTGTTCTTGGACGAATTTATTACCAAGTCAGCCGAGATGCACTCGGCTTGATGGGATTGAATTGTGCAAGTTCAAGCCGAAAACCAACCGTTTGACGATATCAATGTCACGCCGATGTTGGATTTGGCCTATGTGTTGTTGGTGATTTTTATCATCATGACGACGGCCTCGGTGCAGGGCGTGAAGGTGAAGGCCCCCAAGGCCCAGATGACGGCCAGTATGGCCAAGCCTCATCTCAAAGCTGTCACAGTCACGGAGGCTGGCGATGTTTTCTTGGACGCCTATCCCGTGCCTATTGAGCAGTTGGAAGAAAAGCTGCGGGCCTTGAAAAATGTCAACCCTTCACAGGCGATGGTGATCAAGGGTGACGCTCGCGCACAGTATGTGAAAGTGATGCAGGTGCTAGAAGCTATGAAGCGCGCCGACATCACCGACATCGGCTTGGTGACCTCTCGAACGACGAAATAAACACCATGCAAGTTCAAGAAGAATCCAAACCTTACGACACGATCAACGTCACACCCATGCTGGACTTGGCGTATGTGTTGTTGGTCATTTTTATTGTGATGACCACCGCTTCTGTGCAGGGTTTGAAAGTTGACTTGCCCAAACCCAGCAATAAACCGAGCCTTGAGAAAAAAGAAGTACGGATTGTTCAAATCCAATCGGATGGCAATTTGCTTTTAAATGGGGCTGTGATTTCGATGCCCGAGTTGGAGTCGCGCTTGGCTGCTGCGATTGCAAAAGATCCACAAGCGTCCATCGTCATCAAGGGTGACCCGCAGGCCTATTACGAGATGGTGGTGGACATCATTGACTTGGCGGCGCGTTTAAACATTACTAATGTGGGCTTGGTGACCTCGCGTATAGGCTCTTGAGATGGCCATTGATGCACAAGAACCCAAGAAAAAGTCCAACCTGGGTCTATGGGGTGGCTTAGTCGCTGGCTTGCTGGCTGTCTCTTATACACATCTGACGCTGCCGACGATAAGGCTCGTGTAG
>JAVLFR010000286.1:0-7220 GCA_046052785.1 Limnohabitans sp.
TCGTCGGCAGCGTCAGATGTGTATAAGAGACAGGCTGATCAGGCCTTTGTCGCGTTGAAAATGAGCGGCCAGTTCGCTGCGGATTTTGTCGCCAAATCGGACGGGCATCAGCCCTTCGGCGCCCAAACTGCCTTTGCTCACTTGCACGCGTGAGCCCAATAAAAACATACGCACTTCGAGCCGTGCTTCGTAGTCCTTGCCGTCTTGCTGCCAATTGAGCTCCGCCGAGGCCCAGTAGTTCAAGCCCTTGGCTTGGCCTTGAACCTTGTAGTGAAGTTGGGTTGACTCGGGGGCGATAAAGGCTGTGACCTCGGTCAAGCCTTCTGTGCCTGCTCGTTTGTAAGGCGGTAAGTCCACAGCTGCGGCGCTTCGCACAGGCAGCGCCAAAGGTGAGGCCAGGTCGTGCCCGAATTCGTCAAATTTCAAAGGTTTGGCGACTTCGCTGTCGATGTGGGTCGTTTCGATGTTGTGCGTGGGCTCAGACGGAGTCGACGGCCGTTTCAATTTGGCGGGCACTTGCGGGGCGCGCGGCGAAGCGACCTCAATTTGCCGAGTCAGCATGGCCTGCGGGTGCAGGGGCTGGCCAGGCGCGGGATTGAGCCACAGCGGCTTGGCAGCCAAAAGCCACAGGTGAACCAACAGCACGCCACCCACCAACAGCACCGCATGCTTGCGCTGCAAATGCGGCGGGCTCGCGGGGTGAATGGGCAGGGCACGGTTGTGCATGGCGGGGTGGCGTTCTTTCATAGAATCGTGGCATGAAACTCGCCACATACAAAGACGGTACACGCGACGGCCAATTGGTGGTTGTCTCGCGTGACTTGAGCACCGCGCATTATGCGACGGGCATTGCCAGCCGATTGCAGCAAGCGCTGGACGATTGGGGATTCATCGCCCCGCAACTTCAAGACTTGTATGAAACCCTCAACCAAGGCAAGCCGCGTCATGCTTTTGCGTTTGACCCCGCGCTGTGCATGGCGCCCCTGCCACGCGCCTACCAAAGGCTGACAGGCTCGTCCTACGCCAGCCACGCGGCCTTGTTGGGCGAGGAGGGCACCCGCTTGGCGGTGCACCAAGCGGCCAGCGACGCCATGTTGGGCGCGCACGACCCCGTGCTGTGCGCCAACGACAACTTGGGCGTTGACTTCTCCGCCGAAATCGCCGCCATCACGGGCGACGTGCCCATGGGTGCATCGGCTGACGAGGCACTAGAGAGCATTCGCTTGGTCATGCTGTCCAACGCCATCAGCTTGCGCAACGTCACGCCTGGCGTGCAAAGCCAAGCTGCTGCTGCCTTCAGCCCCGTGGCAGTGACTTTGGATGAACTGGGCGACGCTTGGGACAATGGCTGCTTGCACCTGACCGTGCAAGTGACGTGGAACACGCGCAAAGTCGGCCTGTGTGATGCCGGCGCAGACATGACGTACCACTTGGGTCAGATCTTGGCCTATGCCAGCAAAACACGCGGTTTGCGTGCAGGCACCTTGGTGAGCAGTGGCACGGTGAGTAACGCAGGTTTTGAGATAGATGGCCAAACACAATGGCCCAAGGGCTACAGCTGTATTGCCGAAAAAAGAGCCATGGAAACCCTGTTGGATGGCGCGGCCACCACCGACTTCATGAAGTTTGGCGACAACGTGCAGATGGAAGCCAAGGGCAAAGATGGCCAAAGTGTCTTTGGCGCGATCGACCAAGCGCTCGTGTCTGCGGGCGCTTGACTCAATAAATTTTGTTCAAGTCAGCAAACCCTTTGATCTCTAAAGGGTTGCCAAACGGGTCGAGAAAAAACATGGTGCTTTGTTCGCCAGGCTGGCCGGCAAAACGCACATGAGGCGCTAGGACAAACGCCGTTCCCGCGGCTTGCAGACGATCGGCCATGGCTTGCCATTCTGGCAGCGTCAGCACCAAACCAAAGTGCGGCATGGGCACCAGCTTGTCGTCGACACGCCCCGTGTTTTGGGTCTTCAAGGGTTCACCCAAATGCAGTGAAATTTGATGCCCAAAAAAATCAAAGTCCACCCAGGTGTCGGCACTGCGGCCTTCGGCGCAACCCAACAGCTCGCCATAAAAATGGCGTGCCACGTTGAGGTCGGTCACGTTGAAAGAAAAATGAAACAGGCTGCGCATCCGTTAAAGCATATCAAACTTCTTGAAATACTGACGCGCCATCGCCACCACTTGGGGGTCGGTCGGGTGGTCGCTGGCCACACTGTCCACCACGTTCACCTGGGCGTGGTGTTGTTTGCACCACTCGCGAAACTCGTCGCGTGCCAAGCCTGGACCTGTGACCAACACTTCGTGTGTGCCTTCAAGCGCTTTGGCAATGTCGGCATACAAGTGTGCGACTTCGTTGGGCTTGCCTTGGTGCTTGTGGTGGCTGCGCGATTTGACGCGCTGGCTTTCCATGTGCTCACGGTCAAACATTAGCACGTGGGCTTCTTGGTGGTCCATCCAAACAACAGCGTGAAAAGTGGTCATGTTTTACTTTCTTAATGGTGGTTGTGTTCGGCTTTTTCTTGGCAGCCAATGCAGCGGGGGGCTTCGGGGGCTGCGTTCAAGCGTGCGTCGGGAATGATGGCGTCGCAATTGATGCAGTGCCCATAAGTGCCTGCCTGGATGCGGCTCAAGGCTGCATCTATGGCTGATAGTTCAGCGGTTTCGTGTTCGTTGATGGCGAACTCAAGCTCGCGTGCGGTGTTGACTTGCGCGTCGGAGTCTTGGTTGTGCGCAAAGTGCTCGGCGGCCACTTCGGCGCGACTGGTGATGCCGCCGCGTTGTTGCGCAATTTGCGCAAGTAAGTCAGCGCGTTGGGTTTCAAGCTTTTGCTTGAAGGCGGTGGCGTGTGGTGCGTCCATCTAAACTCCTGTGGGATGAGCCTCATCTTGCGATGAAACCCTCTGCCAAGCATTGATAGAAGTCAACAAAGCATCGGATGGTTGCTGACAACCGGACGTCGGGATCGGTTTTTGGCTTGGGACATAATTCCGCCATGCATCGTCTTCGCAACGCTCTCCATATGACCCGCTTCGTGCTGGTGTGGTTTGCGTTGTCTGTGGGCGTGGCCATTGCATCACCCGTGGTCAACCCACATGGCATGGACTTGGTCTGTACCAGCACGGGCAGCATGAAACTGGTGGTGCAAGGCGATGACGATGTGGCCGCTTCCAGTCTCAACATGGATTGCCCTTTGTGCGCCTCTAGCAGCGCCCCACCTCCCGCGCTCAACACCGCATTGACGCAACCCTCTCCTTTGGCCCATGCCATGCAGCCCCTCGCTGCAGCGCATATTGCGGCCCTCACGGCACCCCCGCTGCCCTCGCGTGGGCCACCTGCACTTTTCCTCTGATCGTTAAAGCGGGCGCGCAGCCAAGTGCTGCCGCCTCATTTGTTGGCCCTGTGTTGCCTATGCGCGCACACAAGCCATCGAGGTTTTTGGAAAAGTTAAATGCAAAAAAATTCTTCCATGTCTTGCGGCCAGGTGTTGGCCATCAGTGTGGCAGCGGCCTTCACATGCACTGTGTTCGCGCAATCATCAGACGGCAAAGGGTTTGACACCGTGGTCATCACGTCCAAGCCCAACTCTTTGACTCAGGCCTCTATCGACAGCGCCAAAGAAAACGTCAAAACCATTCCCGGCGGCGCATCCATCGTGGACTTGAACCAAGTGCGTGAAGGCCGTCAGTCGACGTGGAGCGACAGCCTGGGCATGGCCCCGGGCGTGTTCATTCAAGATCGCTTTGGTTCGGAAGAAGCACGTTTGGCCATTCGTGGTTCAGGCTTGAGTCGCACTTACCACGGCTTTGGCACCAAGGTGATGCAAGACGGCGTGCCCATCAACTACGCAGACGGCATGTTTGACATGCAAACACTGGACCCCAATGCCTCGCGCTATGTGGAAGTCTTGCGTGGGCCTAATGCCACCACCTATGGCGCCACCACTTTGGGTGGGGCGATTAACTTTGTCGCGCCCACGGGCTATACCAGCGCTGGAAGTGCGGCGCGCGCTGAGGTGGGTAGCTTTGGCTACAACAAAGTCTTTGGTAGCACTGCTGGCGTTGGTAAACCAACCGAAGCGGGTGGCAATGTGTGGGACTACTACGTGGCTGGATCGCAAACTAAACAAGACGGTTTTCGCCAACATGCAGAAATGGACAACCAAAAGCTGTTGGCTAACTTTGGCGTGAAAGTGAGCCGCGATGTGGAATCGCGTTTTTATGTGGCCGCCGTACGCAGTCGCACGCAATTGCCAGGCTACTTAACCAAAGCACAGTTGGAATCGACGCCCAACATCCGCAACTCGGGCGCAGCCTTCGTCAATGACAGCAACCAGCGACGTGACGTTGACTCACAACGCGTAGCCAACAAAACCACTGTGCGCGATGGCAACCATGTATATGAGTTTGCCGCCTATGCCATGAACTACAGCTTGTGGCATCCCATTTCGTTTGGCGTCATTCAACAAAATGTCGACTCGCAAGGCGGTCATCTCAAGTGGACGAACACTGCTGGTGCCAACCAGTTTACGGTGGCCTATTTACCAAGCACAGGAACGACCAAAGGCACGTCGCACGCACCCAATACAAGTGGTTTGGTGACAGGTAACCCAAGCTCTGACTACACACAAAAATCGGCAAACCATACATTCTTTCTAGAAGACAAATACCGCATCACGGACAAGACAACTTGGGTGGGTGCCTTGCAATACGACAAAGCCAATCGCAAAGTTTCTGATGTAGTTTCAGCAGCTAACAACTACGACCACAACTTCAGTCAATGGAGCCCCCGAGTTGGCGTGACGCATGACTTAACGCCTAAGAACCAAGTGTTTGCCAGCGTGAGCCGAAATTTTGAAGCGCCCATCCATGGTTTGGTAGGCTCCACAACATTGGCTAACAAAGCCCAACGCGGCAACACGTTTGAAGTCGGCACCCGTGGAGAGGCCATCGATGGCAACAGCCAATATGGCTGGGATGCCACCTACTACCGCGCTCACTTGCGAAATGAGTTCTTGAGCGCTTGTGTCGTACCTGGTTGCTCACCCGCACCGACAATCAATGTGCCTAAATCGATGCATCAAGGCCTTGAGTTGGGCTTGAGTCATTTGTATGCCCGTCAAATCGACAACCGCATGGCCTTGCTTTACAGCGACTTTAAATTTGTGGACAACGCCGCTTATGGCAACAACCAACTTCCAGGCTTCCCACCCTTGATTGTTCGTGCCGAAAGCCTGTATCGCTTCGGCGCAGAAGTCAACGGCAAACCCAGCTTCTATGCAGGACCAAAAATTGAATGGGTCCCACGCAAAGCACCCATGGATAACACCAACAGCGTTTACCGCGATGGCTACACATTGATTGGCTTCAAGGCAGGTCAAGCGATGGATAAAAAATGGTCATGGTTTGCAGACGCCCGTAATTTGACGAACAAAAAATACGCGGCTGACAGCAGCATCTCTGCCAACTTAGCGGGTGTCAACACAGCGGCGTTGTATTACCCAGGTGATGGCCGTGCCATTTACTTCGGTATCGAAGCCAAGATCGACTAACTTCAAACCTGAAACGCTTGACGAAAAATCCCTATGAAAAAACAAATCCAATTCTTTTTGCTGAGTGTGGCTTTTCTTCCCCTGGCGCAGGCGCACATCGTGTTGTCCGAGCCTAAAGCCATCGCGGGCAGCTACTACAAAGCCACACTGCGTGTGGGCCACGGCTGCAGCGGCTCAGCCACCACAGGCCTGACCGTTCAGGTGCCCGCAGGTTTTCAAGGCGCCAAGCCCCAGCCCAAATCGGGGTGGATCATCACGACGCGCCAAGCCAAGCTCGCCACACCCTACAACAGCCATGGCAAAACCGTGACTGACGATGTGGTGGAGTTGCGTTGGACGGCGGCCAGCAGAGAGGCCGCTTTGTCGGACGATCAGTTTGACGAGTTTGCCTTCATGGGCCGCTTGCCCGACCAAGCGGGGCCAATCTGGGTGAAGGTGTTGCAGACTTGCGAGAACGGTCAAAATGACTGGTCTGAAATTCCTGTCAGCGGCACATCTACCCGTGGCATGAAGCTGCCCGCCGCCTTGCTAGACGTGCAAGCCGCACCCAAACACGAACATCACCATTAATTTCAAGGAGCTTTTATGCAGTTTTCTAAACACCTTATCGCCGCTGCACTGAGCACTGTGTGTGCTGTCAGCACATTCGCACAAAACGTGACCGTCACCGACGCCTGGGCTCGCGCTACGGTGCAAGGCCAAAAAGCCACGGGCGCATTCATGAAGATCACTGCCAAAGACAACGCCAAGTTGGTTGGCGTGCGCAGCCCTGTGGCAGGCGTGGCCGAGATTCACGAAATGAAAATGGAAAAAGACATCATGAAGATGGCCGCCTTGCCCAATGGCCTAGACCTGCCTGCAGGCAAAGCGGTGGAGCTCAAACCCGGCGGCTACCACGTCATGTTGATGGACCTGAAAGCCCCGTTGGCCAAAGACAGCACCGTGCCTGTGACGCTGACGTTTCAAGACGTCAAAGGCGTCAAGTCCAACGTGGAGCTGAAAGTGCAAGTGGGCATGCAAGCGCCCATGATGCAGCACCCAAAACAGATGGACCACATCCACGGCGACCACAAGCACTGAGCTCACAGATTGGCTGACCAACTTTGCCAGCTGGTTGCTGGGTGGGTTTTGGTTTAATGTGACTCACACACAGGAGATAGACATGACCCACTCAGCCGGCTTTGATTTCACCAAGTTCGTTCCGGGCTTTGATTTTTTAAAGAACCTCACGCCTGGAGGTGGTGCCACATCGTCTGCTGCGCCTGGTTGGGTGGCGCCTACGCTGGACCCTGAAGAGCTGGAGAAGCGGATCCAAGAACTCAAAACAGTTCAGTTCTGGTTAGAGCAAAACACCAAAGCGGTGGGGGCGACCATCCAAGCCTTAGAGGTGCAGCGCATGACGCTCAACACCTTGAAGGGCATGAACATGAGTTTCAATGATTTGGCCGATTCGCTCAAAGCCAAGCCGACAGAGGTCGCACCTGCAGCGCCTGCTCAGCCCAAGTATTCGTTCACACCCGCAGCGCCTGCGAAGGCCGAGCCAGAGTCGCAAGCCGAAGTGGCACATGAGCCAGAACCCGAAACCCCCAAAGCCAACAAACCACGCGGTAAAAAAGCCGCTGCAGCGGGTGGCGTCGACCCATCGCATTGGTGGGGTGCGTTGACGGACCAGTTT
>JAVLFR010000287.1:0-11896 GCA_046052785.1 Limnohabitans sp.
CCACCGAGATCTACACTTCTAGCTTCGTCGGCAGCGTCAGATGTGTATAAGAGACAGGCCTGCTGGGCCATCAGGCCGACGTTGGGCACTGTGCCCATGGTCTTGGGGTCAAACGCGCCGTGCCATTTGCAGAAGTTGATGATCTCCTGGTAAATGCGGGCAAAGGTCGACTCCGGCATGACGGCCTTGACGTCCTTCAACCGCCCGTCAGCGCCCCACATCTTGCCGCCGTTGCGGATCATGGCAGGCATGGAAGCGTCCACGATCACGTCGTTGGGCGAATGGAAGTTGGTAATGCCCTTGGCGGAGTCCACCATGGCCAGTTCGGGGCGGTGCTCGTGGCAGGCGTGGATGTCGCGCTTGATTTCGTCCTGCTGGCTTTGCGGCAGAGTGGCGATCTTGGCGTAGAGGTCGGCCATGCCGTTGTTGACGTTCACGCCAAGTTCGTCAAACAGCTTGGCGTGTTTGGCGAACGCGTCTTTGTAAAAAATCCTCACGCAGTGGCCAAACACAATGGGGTGCGACACCTTCATCATGGTGGCCTTGACGTGCAGAGAGAACATCACGCCCGTTTGGTGTGCGTCTTCGATTTCTTTTTCATAGAACTCGAGCAGGGCTTTCTTGCTCATGAACATGCTGTCGATGACTTCGCGATCGAGCAAGGCCACTTTGGGTTTCAAAACAATGGTCTTGCCGCTCTTGGTGATCAGCTCCATCTTCACTTCGCGCGGGCGATCCAAGGTGATGGATTTTTCGCCATGGTAGAAGTCGCCTGCATGCATGTGCGAGACGTGCGAGCGCGAAGCTTGGCTCCACTCGGCCATGCTGTGGGGGTTCTTGCGCGCGAACTCTTTCACAGCGCGAGGTGCGCGGCGGTCAGAGTTGCCTTCGCGCAGCACGGGGTTGACCGCGCTACCAATGCACTTGCCGTAACGCGCTTTGATCGCTTTCTCTTCATCTGTGGTGGGAGCATCTGGGTAGTCAGGCAAGGCATAGCCCTTGGCTTGCAACTCTTGGATGGCGGCTGTCAGTTGCCCCACCGACGCACTGATGTTGGGCAGCTTGATGATGTTGGCCTCAGCCTTCAAGGTCAGCTTACCGAGCTCAGCGAGGTTATTGGTGACACGCTGTGCTTCGGGCAACAGGTCTGAGAACTCACCCAAAATACGTGCGGCCACGGAAATGTCGCTAGATACCACGTCAATGCCCGCGGGCGCCGCAAAAGTGCGGATGATGGGCAGAAACGCCGCCGTTGCCAACAAGGGGGCTTCATCAGTCAGGGTGTAAACAATTTTGGATTTTTCAGCAGCCATTGCTCGGTCTCATTCTTTGTTGGGAAAGGGTGAAAGAAATACAGGTCAAGGCCTGCATTATCTACGTCACTTTAGCCGACCTCACCCTGCGTCTTCCTGACACAGCCGCGTGCCGGAAAATCATTATTCCAATTTGGCATATATCTACAACTAAGAAATCGTTGGTTTTGGCATAAAGAACGCCTACAGTGCGTACCATAGGAGCACCCATGAATAGGTCTCTTTTTTTCGTTTTGAGTATTTAGATGTATCAATACACCCCCTTCGATTCAGAGTTTGTCAAGGCCCGTGCCGCGCAGTACCGCGATCAGCTCGAGCGCAACTTGGCTGGCAAATTGGCCGACGACGAGTTTCGCCCTCTGCGTTTGCAAAACGGCTGGTATGTGCAGCGCTACGCCCCCATGCTGCGGGTGGCCGTGCCTTACGGCGAACTCAACAGCGCCCAGTTGCGGGTGTTGGCCCAAATCGCCCGTGACTACGATACGCCCTCGGCTGAGTTGATCGAGCGCGCCCAAAGCACGCAAGACAAGATTGGTGGCATTGAGGCTCCAGAGCTCACCACCAACTACGGTCACTTCACCACCCGCCAAAACGTCCAGTTCAACTGGATTCCCTTGGACAAAAGCGCGGACGTGATGGACTTGTTGGCCAGTGTCAACTTGCACGGAATTCAGACCAGCGGCAACTGCATTCGCAACATCACCAGCGACGAGCGGGCTGGCATTGCAGTCGACGAAGACGTGGACCCCCGTCCCTACGCCGAAGTGCTGCGCCAGTGGAGCACCTTGCACCCTGAATTCGCCTATCTTCCTCGTAAATTCAAAATCGCCATCACGGGAGCGACCGAGGACCGCGCGGCCATTGAGTGGCACGACATTGGTCTGCGCTTGCTGCGTGATGAAGAAGGCCAAGTGGGCTTCAAAATTTTCGTAGGAGGTGGCATGGGCCGCACACCCATCATCGGCACGGTGATCCGTGAGTTCTTGCCCTGGAACCACATCATCAACTACCTCGAAGCGGTGGTGCGCGTCTACAACAGCTGGGGCCGTCGTGACAACATTTACAAAGCGCGCATCAAGATTTTGGTCAAGGCGGAAGGCCAACGCTACTTTGACGAAGTCAACGAAGAGTTTGATCGCATCCTAGAGAGCGGCGCCCACCACACCATCCCGCAAGTCGAGCTCGACCGCGTGAGCGCCTGCTTTGTGTCGCCACCTGTCGACGTGGTGTCAGATGAGGCACAGGAAAAAGCCGAGCAAGCCTTGTTGGCGCAAGCCAAAGCAGACAAAGAATTCACCCGCTGGTTGCAACAAAACGTGACCAGCCACCAAAACCCTGGACTGCGCGTGGTGACCCTGTCGTTCAAACGCCTGGGCCAAGCCCCTGGCGACGCGACGGCTGAGCAGTTGGCTATGGCAGCGGACTTGGCTGAGAAATTCAGTGCCAGCGAAGTGCGCGTGAACCACGACCAAAACTTGGTGCTGCCCTGGGTGCGCATTGACCAATTGGCCGAGCTCTACCTTGCCGCCAAAGCCGCAGGCTTTGCCCGCGCCAACGTGCACTTGTTGACCGACATGATTGCCTGCCCTGGCGGTGACTACTGCGCATTGGCCAACGCCCGCTCCTTGCCCATTGCAGCGGCCATCACCGAACGTTACCAAGACCTCGACGAGTTGTTTGATTTGGGCGAGATTGACTTGCACATCAGTGGCTGCATCAACTCTTGTGGCCACCACCACAGCGGCCACATCGGCATCTTGGGCGTGGACAAAGACGGCCAAGAGTGGTACCAAGTCACTTTGGGTGGCTCGGATGGCTCGTACTTGAGCGGCCCCGCCAAAGCGGGCAAAGTGGTGGGCCCATCGTTCGCTGCTGCCGAAGTGGTGGATGTGGTGGAAGCTGTGCTCGACGTGTACCGCGACAAGCGCGAAACCCACGAAACCTTTGCACGCACCTTGAACCGCGTGGGCTTTGATGTGTTCAAAGCAGCGGCTAACTCAGCCCGCAACACCACGGCCCGTGCCAACTAAATTCACGGCCTCAGCCTGAATCCGATCAGAAAGACCTATGAGCTTGCAAATCATCACCCAACACACCAGCGACGGCCACAATGCCCGCGCATTGGCCAACGACGTGGACGTGCAGACCCTGGACCTCGAGGGTTTGGAGCGCATCGACTTGAATTTTCCCAAGTTCACCGATGGCCGCGCGTTTAGCCAAGCTTTTGTACTGCGCCGTCGCGGCTTTGGCGGTGACATCCGTGCCCACGGCGATGTGCTGATTGACCAATTGCTGCAAATGCAGCGCAGCGGCTTTTCCAGCGCTGTGCTGCGCGACGACCAAGATGCGGCGCACGGCGAAAAATTGTTGACGCATTACGCAGCGTTCTACCAAGGTGACGCCGTCACCGCAGAACCCAAATTCGCCCGTGTAGGTTGAATAGACGCACCATGAGCACCAGTTCATTCCTATCTGCGAACGGACAATCTAAGGCCACGACCTTGAACGCCCGCGCGAGCGACGACTTTGAGGTCAAGCTGGCTGAAACCCAAGCCTTGCTGCAACGCGCAGCGACTGACTTCACGCCTGTCACCCAAGCCTCTAGCCTGGGCGCGGAAGATGTGGTGATCACCCACCTGATCAACAGCTTGAAGCTCGACATTCCTGTCTTCGTGCTCGAAACCGGTGCGCTACACACCGAGACTTTGGCGTTGCTGGAACGCACCGAGGCCACCTCGCGCGCACCCATCCACATATATCGCCCTGTCCATGACTCGGTCATCGCCTTTGTGCGCGACCAGGGCCAAGACGCAATGTACAAAAGCATCGACTTGCGCAAATCGTGCTGCGGCATTCGCAAGATGGAGCCCCTTGCACGTGCACTCCAAGGTCAACGCGCTTGGATCACTGGGTTGCGCCAAGAGCAGTCATCTGCACGCGCCGATGTGCCGCTGCAAGACGACAGCGAAGTCGACACCAAAAGTTTGAGCAAATTCAACCCCTTGGCCAAATGGACATGGGGTGATGTGTGGCACTACATCGCCACGAACCACGTGGACTACAACCCACTGCACGACCAGTTTTTTCCCAGTGTGGGCTGCGCGCCGTGCACCCGTGCCATCAGCCTGGGCGAAGAATTTCGCGCTGGCCGCTGGTGGTGGGAAGACGAAGCTGCCAAAGAGTGCGGCTTGCACGTGAAGACATCAAAAAGCTAGATACCGAGAAATCTCATGACCGCTAACACCCAAACCGAGTTGCACCATTTAAGCAACACCCACCTCGATGCGCTAGAAGAAGAGACCATTTTCATCTTGCGCGAAGTCGCTGCCGCTTTTGAGCGCCCTACGCTTTTGTTCTCTGGTGGCAAAGACTCGTTGGTCATGCTCAAGTGCGCCGAGAAAGCTTTTGGCGGCAAAACCAGTCCCTCTGGGAGTGGCCGTCTTCCCTACCCCCTGTTGATGATCGATACCGGCCATAACTTCAAAGAAGTGACCGACTTTCGTGACTCACGCGCCAAAGAACTTGGTGCTGAGTTGATTGTGCGCAGCGTCGAAGACTCTATGAAACGAGGCACCGTGCGCTTGGCCCACCCAGGCGAGAGCCGTAATGTGCACCAATCGGTCACCTTGCTTGAAGCGATCGAAGAATTTAGATTTGACGCCCTCATTGGCGGCGCTCGCCGTGACGAAGAAAAAGCCCGCGCCAAAGAACGCATCTTTAGCCACCGTGACAGTTTTGGCCAATGGCAACCCAAGGCTCAACGCCCTGAGTTGTGGACGCTGTTTAACCACAAGTTGCAGCCCGGCGAACACTTTCGGGTGTTCCCCATCTCCAACTGGACCGAGCTCGATGTGTGGCAGTACATTGCCCGTGAAAACATTGCGCTGCCGTCCATCTACTACACACACAAACGCGAAGTGGTAGACCGCCGTGGTTTGTTGGTGCCCGTGACCGAACTCACCCCACCCAAAGACGGTGAAACAGTGCAGATTCGCGACGTGCGTTTTCGCACCGTGGGCGACATCACCTGCACCTGCCCCGTGGAGAGCTTGGCCGCCACACCCGAGCAAATCGTCATCGAGACCTTGGCCGCCGATGTGAGTGAGCGCGGCGCCACACGCATGGACGACAAAACCTCTGAGGCTTCGATGGAGAAGCGCAAAAAAGACGGGTATTTTTAATGAACGCACTTAAATTCATCACTTGCGGGTCGGTCGACGACGGCAAAAGCACCTTGATTGGTCGTCTGTTGGTCGACACCAAAGCTGTGTTGCAAGACCACTTGGCGGGTGTGCAACGCGCTGGCCAAAATGGTCAATACACCGATCTCGCTTTGCTGACTGACGGCCTGTCTGCCGAGCGCGAGCAAGGCATCACGATTGATGTGGCCTATCGCTACTTCAACACCGAAGCCCGCAAGTTCATCATTGGTGACGCGCCAGGCCACGAACAGTACACCCGCAACATGGTGACGGCCGCTTCAAGCGCTGATGCGGCGGTGGTGTTGGTCGATGCCATCAAGCTGGATTGGAAAAACCCCAATTTGGAGTTACTGCCCCAAACGCGACGCCACTCGCTGTTGGTCAACCTGCTGCGCGTGCCATCGATCGTATTTGCTATTAACAAACTCGACGCCGTGGAAGACCCCGCATTGGCCTACCAAAATATCGCAGCGGCCTTGCATCAGTTTGCTGCTGCAGCTGGCATCACCATCACGGCCATGGTGCCTGTGTCGGCCCTAAAAGGCTGGAATGTGGTGACCACCGACAACAACGACCAAGCCAACTGGTGCGGCTACAGCGGCCCGAGTCTGCTGAGCCTCCTGGAAGAGCTGCCCAACACGCCTGATGAAACCGAGTTGGCGTTTAGCTTCCCCGTGCAGTGGGTGGAGAAGTTTCACGATTCTGGCGTCACCACCCAAGGCCGCCGCGTGTTCTGGGGGCGTGTGGCCACAGGCAGCATCGCGCCTGGCCAAACCATTCGCGTGTTCCCCAGCGGCCAAACGGCTGTGGTGTCGCAAGTGCTTTCGGCCACCCGCACGCCACAAAACAAAGCAGCTGGCCACAGCGCTGGCGTTGTGCTAGACCGCGAAGTCGACGTGTCACGTGGTGATTGGCTGCTGGCAGAACTTGGTTCACCCGAGGGCCAACGCCAACTCAACACCACAGTTGCATGGATGGACGACGAGCCCTTGGTGGCTGGCCGTGTTTACTGGGCGTTGCATGGTCACCGCTGGGTCAAAGCCAAAGTGCAACGCGTGGTGCACCGCTTGAACGTGAACACCTTGGCCGAAGAAGAAGCCTCGGAGCTGCTGCCCAACGCCATTGGCCATGTGACTTTGGCCCTGCAAGAGCCACTGGTAACGCTGCCTTTTGCTCAATCGCGCGTTTTGGGCGCCTTGGTGTTGGTAGACACGGCCACCCACAAAACCTCGGGCGCAGTGTTGGTGAACTGAGCCGCCGCCCAGCGCTCCCACGCAAGCCGTTTAAAATCTGGGCTCGCAACCAGCGCCCTCGGCTGGGGCCCCTCTTTCCTCATTGATTGAATAGACATGACGCACGTAGTCACCGAAGCCTGTATCCAATGTAAGTACACCGACTGTGTGGACGTTTGTCCCGTCGATTGCTTTCGCGAAGGTCCTAACTTTCTCACCATCGATCCAGACGAGTGCATTGACTGCGCCGTGTGCATCCCCGAGTGTCCTGTCAACGCCATCTACGCCGAAGAAGACGTGCCAGAAGGCCAAGAGCACATGACCAAGCTCAACGCTGAGTTGTCCTTGATTGGTTGGCCCAGCATCACCAAACGCAAAACGCCCATGGCCGATGCGGACGCATGGAAAGACAAAACCGGCAAGCTCGCCGAACTCAAGCGCTGAACACAACGACCAACACACCTACAACGCCCATGATGGCCAACGCGATTCACACCGATGCCGTCATCGTGGGTGCAGGCCCCGTAGGTTTGTTTCAAGCCTTTCAGCTAGGACTACAAGACATCCGCAGCCACATCATTGACGCACTGCCCTATGTGGGCGGCCAATGTGTGGAGCTCTACGCTGACAAACCCATTTACGACATTCCAGGCATTCCTGTGTGCACGGGGCGCGAGTTGGTGGTGCAGTTACAAACCCAAATCAAACCTTTTGCGCCCACTTTTCACATGAATCAAGAAGTGACGGAGGTGGCTCACTTAGAGGATGGTTCTATTTTGGTGAACACATCCGCAGAACAGCAATTTGTTTGCAAGGTGTTGGTCATCGCCGCTGGTGTGGGTGCTTTTCAAGCACGCAAGCTGGCCGTAGAGGGTGCAGCAGCACTTGAAGGCACGCACGTGCATTACCGATTAGGCGACGCATCGCGTTTTGCGGGTCAAGACGTGGTGGTATTGGGCGGCGAAGACTCTGCCATTGCAGCCGCGTTGACGCTGACGCTCGACACACAAGCCCCTTCTCAAAAGCCACACAGCGTCACGCTGATGCATCGCCGCGATGTATTCACCTCTGAACCCTTGCTGCTGCAAGCCATGCGCGATGCCGTGGCCAGCGGCAAGCTGCAATTGCAAATAGGCCAACCCACAGCATTGCTAAGCACAACGCATCAGCTTCACGCCGTGCAAGTGGCCACGCCCGATGGTCAATCCATTAAGCGCTCGGCACAACATGTGGTGGCATTCTTGGGCCTGTCGCCCAAGCTTGGCCCCATCGCCAACTGGGGCTTAGCCCTAGAGCGCAAGCAACTGGTGGTGAACACCGAAACCTTCGCCACCGATAAGTCCAGCATCTTTGCCGTGGGCGACATCAACACCTACCCTGGCAAAAAGAAACTCATCTTGTGCGGCTTTCACGAAGCCACCCTCGCCGCCTTTGGCGCAGCGGCCATCGTGCATCCCACACGAAAAACCCTGTTGCAGTACACCACAACCTCCACCGAGCTGCACCGTCTGCTCGGGCTCGTTTAAAATTTACATCGCGTTAGTAATAGCGCATTCGCTAGGGGTGTTGAAGCCGTCACTGACTTCGACTGAGAAAGTCCCTTTGAACCTGTTGAGACCTGCCTAAAGCGGGTCTCAAAGTCCGCAAGGACTTGAGGTAATCCTCGCGCAGGGAAGCTTGGTCTTAACACGAGGCTCTTCACTCACAAGAGCATTCACTCGTATCAAAGTCAGCCGACCTGTCATCACGTTGAAGGAAACGTCATGGCAAACCATTCGCCTTTTTTAAAAGCAACGCGCACTCATATAGCCGTTGCCATCAGTTTTGCCTGCTGCGCACATGCATGGGCGCAACAAAACCCATCTGAAATTACCGTCACCGACAAGTTGCCATCTCGGGTGTCTGGCTTTGGTGATGTGAGTGCCCAAGAGTTGCCTTTTTCGACTACCACCATCACGGGGACCACCCTGCAAGACATTGGTGCACGCCGCCTGTCTGATGCCTTGCGCCTGGATGCATCGGTCAGCGACAGCTACAACTCCCCCGCTTACTGGGACATCTTGAGCGTGCGTGGCTTCACGCTCGACAACCGCTACAACTATCGCCGCGAAGGCATGCCCATCAACGCAGAGACCATGATTGCCATGGACAACAAAGAGCGCATTGAACTCCTCAAAGGCACCAGCGGTATTCAAGCCGGCACCAGCTCACCGGGTGGTCTGGTGAACTACGTGGTCAAGCGCGCCCCCACCAGCGCAGAGCAAAAAATTCGTCACCTCACCTTCAGCTATGGCCAAGGCAAGAGCAGTTCAGCTGCCGCAGATTTAGGCGGTCGGTTTGGCGAAACTGCCGAGTTTGGCTATCGCTTGAATGTGGCACATGAAGACATCAATCCCTACATACGCAATACCAAAGGCCAGCGCGACTTGGTCGCATTGGCCATGGACTGGCGCTTGAAGCCAGGCACGATGATTGACTTTGAATTTGAGCAATCGCGTCGCGAACAAATCGGTGTCAACGGCTACAGCTTACTAGGTGGCACGCTGCCAGCCCCAGCAGATCCACGTGTGAACCTGACCCGTCAGGCTTGGAGCGTGCCAGGCGTGTTTGAGGCTATGACGGGGTCGGTGCGTGTGCGTCAAGAACTTGATGCGGGCTGGCGATGGACAACGCAGTGGGGTGCTCAACGTTTGAAAACAGATGATCGACTGACCTTTGCATTCGGATGCGGCGCCATCTTTGACTACAGCCAATACTGTGCGGATGGAAGTTTTGATGTCTATGACTTTCGCAGTGAAAATGAACGGCGTTTAACCGATGCCTTGCAATCTGAATTCTCTGGCAAGTTGACCTTGGCTGGGTTGCAACATGATCTGTCGCTGGGGATGTCGCGTCAACGCCAGTTGGACCGCATGCCCCCCACGCAGTCTTTCAACTACAACTCATCAGGTTCGGTCTTCACGCCTTTTGCAAGCGCGCCAAGTCCTAGCTATGTGACGCCCAATACCAACCGCAGTGAATACAGCACCGAGTTCTGTATCAAAGACCGAATCCATCTCTCTGATGTGACGTCGTTATGGACCGGCGTGAGGCATGTCAGCTACAACAGAAGTAGCGTGCAAAACGAACACGCCGATCCAACCCTAGGCTACCCAGACCTGTACCCCAATGCCAAGCAATTCAAAGGAAACATCAATGTGCCTTGGATGGCAGTCTCCCAGCAATTCCATGGGCTCATGGCCTATGCGTCACATGGACATGGTGTTGAACAATTCGTCACACCCAACACCGCATCTTATGGGCCCAATGCAGGAAGTCAGTTAGGGATAGGACGAAGCCGTCAGACCGAAGTTGGCATACGCAGCCTTGCCTCGCCATCCAAAGTGGATTGGAATGCTTCCATCTTCAAGCTGTCGCGCCCCTATGCGCATGATTTGTTTGATGGCGGCAACTACAGCACACGCTACATTGACGGAACGCAAACCCATCAAGGCTTGGACCTAGGTGCAAACTGGCAAACAGCTCAATGGAGGCTGGGCACACAAACACAATGGATCTATGCCAAATTGTCTGGCGTACAACAAAGTCCTGAAAGCGTTGGGTCAACACCATTAAACGTGCCTCAATTCGTATTACGTGGCTTGGCGCAATACCGTTACGTGAGCATGCCTGGCTTGCGAACATCTCTGCGTATTTCGCATGAAGGCGAACGCAACGTGACAGAGGATGGGCGCGTCAAATTGCCGAGTTGGACCACTCTTGACCTTGCCACACACTTCGACACCAAGATCAATAACGTAGCGTCAACTTGGACTGTGGCCATCGACAACTTAGAAGACAAGCGTTACTGGCGTGAATCGCCAAAGCAATTTGGCCACTACTACCTCTACCCCGGCGCGCCTCGGACCGTCCGGGCAACCGTGCAATTTAGGTTGTAGAACCTCTTGAAAATAAACTATTTTTTGCTAACTCCGCTATGGTTGAGGTGATAGATCGAAGGACTGCGCATGGGACTGAGAAGTCGGAAACGATGACACATAGGTGTCGCAGTTTCTAAAGAAAAACAATATGATTCGCGCAGTTCGGTGGATTAGCTCCATACATCAACCCTAGGAGATCAACACATGCAACTTCATCAGAAGATCAAAATAAGTCTTGCGACAGCAGCCATGCTGCTAACAATGTCTGTGTCAGCTCAAAACTATCCAGAACAGCCCCTCACCATTGTGGTTCCTTTCACGCCTGGTGGCGTGTCTGACATCACCGCTAGGCCCTTGGCAGCAGCGATGTCTGTGAACATGGGGCAACCCATCGTGATCGAGAACAAGGGCGGTGCTGGTGGGGCTATCGGCATGGCTGCAGCGGCCAAATCAAAAGCCGATGGCTACACGCTCATGATGGCCTTGCCCAGCATGATCACCATTCCAATCTCTGATCGCATCAGCGGTCGTGCCTCTTCTTTTCAAATCAATCAATTCAAACCCATTGCAAGACTGACGGCGGACCCTACGGTTTTGGCTGTTCGCGCTGACAGTCCGTGGAAAACCTTGGCTGACTTTGTTCGTGATGCACGCGCCAAACCAGGCGCTGTTTCCTACAGCAGTTCTGGCCTCTACGGCACAACGCATGTGGCCATGGAAATCTTGGCCTACGCGGCTAATTTGAAAATGGTGCATGTGCCTTACTCTGGCGGCGGGCTTCAAATCAATGCGCTCTTAGGTGGCCATGTGGACGCCACCATGCAAACACCCGGTGCTATTGCGGGCCAAATCGCAGCCGGCAAACTGAGAGTCTTGGCCACCTTGAGCAAAGACCGTGTCGCGTCTTTGCCAGACGTGCCCACGGCCACTGAGCTGGGCTACAAGGGCGAGTTTTATTTGTGGACGGGTCTGTTTGCGCCAGTGAACACGCCTGAACCTGTGATCAATCGATTGCGGGCCTCAGTGAAAGAGGCGTCGAATCACAACATTTTCAAGTCGGCAATGGGAACTTTGAATACCCCCATTCAGTATCTTGACTCAGATGACTTTGCACGCTTCATTGTGGAAGACACCAAACGACTTGACACCGTTCTCACCAGCATGGGTGAAATCAAGTCTGTCTCTTATACACATCTGACGCTGCCGACGATCGCATAAGTGTAGATCTC
>JAVLFR010000288.1:0-2625 GCA_046052785.1 Limnohabitans sp.
CACTTATGCGATCGTCGGCAGCGTCAGATGTGTATAAGAGACAGGGGTGTCAACCAGCAGCACCAGGGGAATATTGAACGAGTCGCACATCACGATGAAGCTGGTGATTTTCTCGCAGGCATCGGTGTCTAGGGCGCCCCCCTTGTGCAGCGGGTTGTTGGCGACCACGCCAACGCTTTTGCCGTTTAACCGAGCCAGCGCCGTGACAGCCACCTTGCCAAAACGGGGTTTCATCTCAAAGAAGCTTTCCTTGTCAACGATGGCGCGGATAACTTTGCGCACATCGTAGACTTGGGTTCGGTTGGTCGGCACAAGTTCCAGTATCTTGTCCATGTCAGCACCGGACCCTTCAGTCACCGGGACCACCGGGGGGGCCTGGAGGTGGTGGCTAGGCATGTAGCTCAGAAATCGAATGATGGCGGCCAGGGCTTCTTCGTCGGTATCGACCACCATGTCCAACAGGCCCGTAACTTCCGAGTGCAGCTTCCAGCCGCCGATATCCTCGGGGTCTATCACTTCCTTGACCGCTAGGGACACTAGGCGCGGGCTGGATACAGCCATGATGGCGCCCTTGCGCATGACGGTGAAATCGCTCAGGGCGGTGTACCAGGTCGATGATCCGTAGCAAAAGCCGAGCACTGCACCAGCCCAGGGTGTTTCCCGAGTGCGCATGTATTGCGTGGGGTCTGAGCCAAGCATGCTGCCCATGCCGCGCGCGCCCATTGTGTCTGGCATGCGTGCGCCCGATGACTCGCCCAAGAACACTATGGGCAGGCCGCGCGCTGTGGCCGTGCGTTTCATGTGCCCTATCTTTTTGCCATTGGTGGCACTGCTGGATGCACCCATCACCGTGAAGTCATTGGAGACCACGGCCACATCGCGGCCGCCGATCTTGGCGTAGCCGACCACCTTGCCGTCAGCGGGTGAGCGGTCTTTGGCTGCTTCCACCACCGAAGTTGCAAAAAGCCCAGACTCGAGAAAGCTGCCGGCATCGACCAGATGGTCAATTCTTTCCCTGGCGTTGAGCATGCCAGCGTCGCGACGCTCTTGCAGTTTGACGGGTCCACCCATGCCCAGTGCTTTTTGGCGGCGCTGTTCGTAATCGTCTAACAACTGCTGTGCGGGAATATTGACGGATTGGTTCATTTTTAGTGCGGTGCTGGGTTGTGGGGCGCGGATTGCTCAGCCTGGAAGATCACACCTTGGGCGCAGAGGCGCTCGATGTCTGCAGCTGACAAGCCAGCCAGTTCCATGAGCACGTTTTGTGTGTCGCGGCCAACGGCGCCGCCGCTGCTGCGGATGCTGCCCGGTGTACCCGACATCTTGGGCACGACGCCAGGCACGGTAACCTGGCCCAGTTTGTCATGCGGCACTTGCACCAGCATCTCTCGCGCTTTAAAGTGTGGATCATTAAAGATGTCAGCCATGGTGAAAATACGAGTCGCCGGCACGGCGGCATCAAGCAATACTTGCTCTAGGTAGTTCAAATCGTGCTGGCTAGTCCATTCGTTGATTAGCTGGTCCAGCGCATCGGCATGTGTTGAGCGGGTAATACTCTCCGAAAAGTCAGGGTGTTGGGCCAACTCGGGTTGTCCCATAGCTAGTACCAGACGCTTGAACACGGCGTCGCCCATTGCGGTGATGTGCACATAGGAGCCATCCCGGGTCGAGTAAAGGTTGTTAGGCGTGCTGTCGGGTAAGCGCGAGCCTGCGCGGTTTGCGATAAAGCCGAGCTTTTCATATGCGGGTACGTGCGGCTCCATGAAGCTGAACGCAGATTCATAGAGTGCAGCGTCAATCAGCTGACCTTTGCCCGAGCCTTTGACGTGGAGCAACGCCATAACCGCACCGAAGGCGGCGTAAAGGCCCGTGACACAGTCCGTGAGTGAAACTGCAGCACGGCTGGGTGGGCGGTCTGGGTCACCCGTCACATGGCGAAGTCCACTCATGGCCTCGCCAATAACGCCGTAGCCTGCGCGTTCACGGTAAGGGCCGTTCTGGCCAAACCCGCTAATGCGGACCATCACCAGCGCTGGGTTGGTACGAGACAGCTCCTCGTAACCAAGGCCCCATTTCTCGAGAGCGCCCGGGCGAAAGTTCTCAATCACCACATCGCATTTTTCGACCAAGCGGCGAACAATAGAGCGCCCTTCTTCCGAGCGCAGGTCCAGGGAGATCAGGGACTTGTTGCGCAATATGCTTGCGGCGTAAAGTGACTCGCCCTCGCAGCGTTTGCCCATAGTTCGTACCGCATCGCCTTCGGCTGGCTCAACCTTTATTACCTCGGCTCCGAAGTCAGCAAAGAGCCGGCCGCAAAACGGCCCAGCCACGGTGGAGCCCAACTCTAAGACGCGGTAACCGGCCAAAGGACCGCTTGCTGGCGCGATAACTCTTTCATTCACATCAGATCCTTTTGGAGTAGCAGGAAGATGTCAGCGGTAAATAGCTGCATCACGATTCGGGGGCAGCTCGCTGCGCTAGTTGAGCCGCCGTTAGATCTTTTTGCCGGGCCTTGCGGATGGGCAAAAAGGTCTGCTCCACCCAACGAGTGGTTACCTGGCCCTTGATGAAGTCCGGCTCGTCCATGACATCCTGTCTCTTATACACATCTGACGCTGCCGACGA
>JAVLFR010000289.1:0-2254 GCA_046052785.1 Limnohabitans sp.
CGGCTCGCCTGCGGTATTGGCCAACACCGCGCGCACGCCAATAGAGCGGCCATTGGCGTCGATGAGGGGGTCGACCGCTTCCACGACGGCCTTGAACAAGCGGCCTGCAAAGGCATCGAGCTTGACTTCGATGGTTTGACCCGGTTTCACCTTGGCTTGGTAGCGCTCGGGCAATCGGTAGTCCACATACAAGCTGCCAATGTTTTCAAGGTTGATCAGGTCTGCGCCATCCTTGACGAAATCACCCAAGTTGACGCTGCGAATACCCACCACGCCATTGAAGGGCGCAATCAAGCGCATGCGTTCTAAGCGCGCACAGGTCAAGCCCAATTGGGCTTCGGCCACTTGCAAGGCAGCCCCACTCTCATCCAAGGAGCGCTGAGCAATGAAGTTTTGTGCCACCAACTCTTGGTTGCGCTTGTGGTTGGCTTTGGCAATTGACATTTGAGCCAAGGACTGCTGCACCTCAGCACGCTGCAAGGTGTCATCCAACTGCACCAGCACTTGGCCAGCACGCACACGCGCACCATCGGCAAAGCCCAGAGCCAGCACACGCCCCGCCACTTCAGGGCGAAGTATGACGTTTTGAGAGGAACGCAAGCTCCCCACAGCCTCGGCATCATCACGCAAGGTTTGCTTTTTAACTTGACTAATTTCAACGCCGGCTGGACGCGGGCCTGAGGCAGCCGCAGACGGCCCAGCAGCACCCGCATCGGAATTGGGCAATTGGAGCCACCAAGCCAAGGTCGAGGCCACCGCAATACCCACCACCGCCACAACGGAATACATCTTTTTGGAGGCCATGTGTAAGTTTCTTTTAAGTTGGGTTTAAACCAAGATGCAATGTACCAGCGTGCCACCTGAAAAATGCCAAATCTGTCGCCGCTTCACACAATCTGTCACCTAATTGACAACACCTCGGCCACACCACGATTCGCCAAGCCATCGGCGCGCTCATTATCCACGTGGCCAGCATGGCCTTTGACCCAATGCCAGACGATGTCATGGTCGCCTTGATGCGTGAGTGCATCCAATTGCTGCCACAAGTCGGCGTTCTTGACGGGTTGCTTGGCCGCGGTGCGCCAGCTGCGCGCTTTCCAACCATGGATCCATTCGGTGATGCCCTTGCGCACGTATTCGCTGTCCAAATACAGGGCCACTTTGCAGGGGCGTTTCAGGGCACGCAAAGCCTCAATCACGGCCAGCAATTCCATGCGGTTGTTGGTGGTGTCTAACTCACCGCCAAACAGCTCTTTTTCTTGGCCCGAGGGCGAGCGTAGCAAGGCCCCCCAGCCGCCTGGCCCAGGGTTGCCCTTGCAGGCGCCGTCGGTGTAGATCTCTACCGTGTTCATTCCATTCCTTTGGAGGCTGTTGTTACCACAGCGGCTGCATGCCTAGGCTTGTTCTTCCAAGCGGGGGACAACAAACGCATGCCATGCACGCGCTTGACCGCCACCACCCCATACACCGAACCCAATATAGGCCACCAACGCACGCCCGCCGCATCCATCCAGTCCCAGCGCTGCAACCAGCGCTCGGTTTTCATGGCGGGACGGTAGCAGCCATAACTGGTGGACTCCACTTCAAAACTGAGCAAACGCAACCAATCTCGCAAGCGGCCATAGCCAATGAAGTCGCCCGTATTCACAAAGCCACGCCCACAGGTCTTTCCCATGCCCCACAAGCTGTTGGGGTTGAAACCACAAATCACCACGCGCCCTTCGGGCACCAGCACACGCTGGACCTCGCGCAGCGTCGCATGCGGGTCGTAGCTCAGCTCGAGTGTGTGGGGCAGCACCAGCAAATCCAAGCTGGCATCGGAAAAAGGCAAGGCCTCGTAATTGGTCAGCAGCACCTCGCGACCCACAGGCCAAGGCTCGGGGGGCGTGTCGCAGCCCAGCCAGCGGTAAGGCATGCGGTTGGCCTGCAAGCCATCGAGCGCGGCAAAGCCCAGTTGCAAGGCATGGAAACCAAACACATCGGCCACAGCCCGGTCTAAATAGCTTTGCTCCCAGGCGCACAAATACCGCCCAGCGGGGGTCGCCAGCCAGTCAGGCAAACTATCGTGATTTAAAGGTGTGGATGACATGAAGCTGATTGCACTGCCCGCATTCTCTGACAACTACCTGTGGTTGTGGCAACAAGACCGGATGGCCGTGGTGGTCGACCCGGGTGACGCTGCACCTGTGCTGCAAGCCTTAGAAGAGCTGGGTCTGACATTGGCCGCGATTCTAGTCACCCACCACCACGCCGA
>JAVLFR010000290.1:0-1790 GCA_046052785.1 Limnohabitans sp.
CCACCGAGATCTACACTTATGCGATCGTCGGCAGCGTCAGATGTGTATAAGAGACAGGCAGCCTGCCAAGCCCGTGGCTATGACCTGTGCCATGTTGCCGAGCAATGCGCCCGATAGTGATGGTCCAGCAAACTTACAAGAGGCCTTAGCTTGGGTCCAAACGCCAGGCGTAACAGGTGTGTCGGTGGTGTGTGCGGGCCATGTGCACGCAGGAAATGCTGTGCAGAAAAGCCATAGCCAGCAGCGCAATCCATTCAGCTCACTCGCGCATGTGACCCACCCTTCAGGCTTGCGCATACCCAGCGTGGCTCAGGTGTTGGCTTGTTCAGAGCTTCCGCGTGTTGAGTTGGTGTTCAACCATGCGGGGTCGGATGGTCGCTTGGTGCGTGCCTTGATGGCGCATGATGCGCCGCAGGGCTGGGTGGCAGCGGGTTCGGGCAATGGCACCCTGCATCAAGACCTGGAGGCGGCTTTGTTGGAGGCGCAACAACAGGGCGCACACGTGCTGAGGTCTTCACGTTGCGCGCAAGGCGGTGTGCAATCTCGTGAGGCCGATGCGTTGCCACATGCAGGGGCGTTGACGGCCGTACTGGCTAGGGTGGCTTTGCAGTTGCATTTGTTGGCGGAATAAAAAAACCGCTCATCAGAGCGGCTTTTTGGGGCTAGCAAAACACCTGAAACGGTTTAGGCCGCCAAAGCTTGGAACGCGCGTTCTTTGATTTCTTCGACAGAGCCTGTGCCACTGATGGCGCGGTATTTGGGAGCAGTCAAGGCATCTGCCTTGGCCCAGCCTGAGTAGTAGTCCACCAAGGGACGGGTTTGGGCGCTGTACACGTCCAAACGCTTCTTGACGGTGTCTTCTTGGTCGTCAGCACGTTGCACCAAAGGCTCACCGGTCTCATCGTCTTTGCCTTCCACCTTGGGTGGGTTGAATTTGACGTGATAAGTCCGTCCAGAAGCGGGGTGCGAGCGGCGACCGCTCATGCGTTCGATGATGGCGTCAAACGGCACATCGATTTCCAACACATAGTCCAGCTTCACGCCTGCGGCCTTCATAGCATCGGCTTGTGGAATGGTGCGCGGAAAGCCGTCAAACAAGAAACCGTTGGTGCAATCGTCTTGGGTGATGCGTTCTTTGACCAAATTGATGATGAGGTCGTCACTCACCAAACCGCCTGCATCCATGACTTTTTTGGCTTCGATACCCAAGGCGGTGCCTGCTTTCACAGCGGCGCGCAACATGTCGCCAGTGGAGATTTGGGGAATGCCGTATTTTTGGCAAATGAAGGTGGCCTGTGTGCCCTTACCCGCACCGGGGGCGCCTAACAAAATAAGTCTCATGCTGGGGTCCTACTTAGATCTCTACGTTTTTATACTTAGGTGAGGATATCACGCACTAGCCTTCGACAGCCTTACGCGCCTGCAAGCAGCAAGGCGCGCACACGAGCTAAGTCTTCAGGCGTGTCTACGCCAGGACCAGGAGAATGGTCGGTGATATGCACCGCAATGCGGTGGCCATGCCACAGAGCGCGCAGTTGCTCTAAAGCCTCGGTGAGCTCGATAGGTGCTTGCGCCAACGTGGGGAACTCGCGCAAAAAGGCCACGCGATAGCCATACAAACCCACATGTCGCAAGGGCGCGGGATGGGGCAGGGTGGCGCTGTCGCCATCACGCCACCAAGCAATGGGTGCCCGACTGAAATACAACGCCGTTTGACGGCTATCTAGAACGACTTTGACCACGTTGGGGTTGGTAAAGTCAGCCACGTTGTCGATGGCATGCGCCAGCGT
>JAVLFR010000291.1:0-4112 GCA_046052785.1 Limnohabitans sp.
AAGAGCGGTAGCTCAGGGGCCTGCGCCCAGATGTCTAAGGCTTTCAGTTGCTGCAGCAACTGTTGCGCATGGCTGCGCAGCATTGGGCCACTGTGCCAGCCAATTGAGCCAACCGTCCCATGTGCCTTGAACCTTTAAATGCACGGGCAACTGTTGAAGCTGCAACGCATTAACAGCGGCGTTTGGTGCTGGCTTGTCGATGCCCAACTGGGCAGACTGCAAGTCTTGCTGCTGTGCCAGTTGGGTGAGCACGGCCACGTTGACCAACGGCAATTGCGGCTGAAGCTGTGTTTGCAGTCGCTGCTGCGTTTGCAAGCGCAGCACCTGCGTGGCCTCTTGCTGAGCCAACCAAGTCGCTTGCGCGGCTTGGGCTTCGTTCAATGTCTGCCAACTGTGCAGCCACCAAGGGCTGAGCAGCAACACACCTAAAACACTGGCGCCCCCATTGAGCACATATTGAAATGCTTGAGGCCACTGCCACGGTTGGTGCACATTGAGCGGTTGCCAATTCAGGGTCACGCGCTTCATCACAACCCCACTTTCAAACCTGCTTCGATTCGAAAATGCCACACAGTCACCCCGACCTTGGACCTTTCTGGGGCCGCTTGCAAGAGCGGTAGCTCAGGGGCCTGCGCCCAGATGTCTAAGGCTTTCAGTTGCTGCAGCAACTGTTGCGCATGGCGAGGCGACAAAGCTTCGCCCTGCACCGTCCAACGCGCGGCTTGTTGGGTGACACTCTCCACCCAAACGCCTTGCGCAGCGCCGCTCAAGACGCGGCTCCATTGCAAGCTTTGTGACTGCAGGGCCTGGCGCGAGGCCAACCAACGCATTTGTTCTTGGCGCAGCGTCTCTTTGGCAAGGGCCTCGGTGTGCGCCTGCTTCGCTTCGTCATAGGCCCGGGCAGAGGCTGCCAGATCACTGACGGGCGGATGTTGCGATTGCGCAGCATCCGCCATGGCCAGCGCAAAGCCCGCCGCCGCGATCGCCCCACCTATGGCATAACAAGACATCGTCAAGACCCATGCGCGTTGAGCCCTGCGGCGCGCTTGCTCGCGGTACGGTAAAAAATTGGTCCCCTCCTCGGACCAAGCCCGCAGCGCCAAACCAAACGCGACATGGCACTGGGTCGCCAAGGCCCGGCTGGTGGGTGGCAAGTCGTTGATCACGTCACTGGCCTGCGCGCGTTGAACGGCCTCGTGCCGAGGTTCAACCCCCATGGCGTGTAATCCCGCGGCTTGTGCAAGATGTTGCAAAGCTTGCACCTGATGACGGGGTGCCGCCTGCACCTGAAAGCGAGGTGGCTCGGTGGCAGTTGGCGAAGCCTCTTTGACGAAGTCGATACATACCTCAGCGGCACCGTCTGGCAGTAAAGACTGCGCCTCTGCTTGCAATTGAAACGATTCGTCTTCAGGCAACAGGCCCTCAGCCCAAGTGATGCGGTGGTTTGTTACCCAGGCACTGTCCACCCCCAGGTAGGCCGCGTTAGGCACACACTGCTGTGAAGCCAAATAGCTCCTAAGCCATTGGCCAAATGCCGCCGCTTGTCTCACCTCGCCATCGACCACCCAAGCCTCAGGCAGGTTCAACTGCTCGGCACAACACACGGATTCAGGCCGATTGGCTGAGCCCCTTAATACCAACACCTCACAAGCCTGCGTTCCAATGTCCAAGCCCACCACGCAGCGCGGACGAGCTCGCAAGCGGGGCCACCCAGTTGTCCAACGCATGACACCACCTTTGCGAATGAAAGAAGGGCTTGTATTTCAGCGCGTTGGGCTGCGCTTGCGGCGGTGTTTGACTCGACACTTTTGTGATGAAGGCGTGTTTTTATAATCTCTCACATCTATGGCGACAAACCACCCCCCCGAAGGTTCGAAAGAACACGCCGCTGCCCCTGCAGCGCCCCGATCTTTAGTAGGCTATGCCTTGCTCTGGGCCGTCGGTCTTGTGACAGCGGGCGTGCTGATCTTGGGTCTTTTGGTCGCCGTGGCCCTCGCGATGGCCTATCCCCAGTTGCCCGATATTTCAGATTTGGCCGATTACCGTCCCAAACTGTCGATGCGTGTGTACTCGGTCGAAGGCATTCAAATTGGCGAATTTGGCGAGGAGCGCCGCAACCTCACCCCCTTCAAAGAAATCCCCAAGGTGATGAAAGACGCGGTGCTGGCCATTGAAGACGCACGTTTTTACCAACACGGTGGGGTGGACTACATCGGCTTGGCGCGAGCTGCCCTGGCCAACCTGGGACGCGCCAAAAGCCAAGGCGCATCGACCATCACCATGCAGGTGGCTCGCAATGTGTACCTGTCGTCTGAGAAAACCTTCACCCGCAAGATTTATGAAATTTTGCTCACATCCAAGCTCGAGCACATGCTCAGCAAAGACCAGATTTTTGAAATTTATCTGAACCAAATTTATTTGGGTAACCGCGCTTATGGTTTTGCCGCTGCGTCTGAGGCCTACTTTGGCAAGCCACTGAAAAACATCAGCATCGCCGAAGCCGCCATGCTGGCGGGTTTGCCCAAAGCGCCCTCGGCCTACAACCCCATCGTCAATCCCAAGCGCGCCCGCTCCCGCCAGCTCTACATCATTGAGCGCATGGAAGAAAACGGTTTCATCACCAAGGAACAAGCCGTTGCCGCCAAGCAAGAAGAGTTGAAGATCCGCACCGCCACCAGCAGCCTCAACACCCACGCCGACTATGTGGCCGAAATGGCCCGTCAGCTGATGTTTGCGCAATACGGCCCCGAGATTTACACACGCGGTCTCAACGTCTACACCACGGTGCGCGCCAGCGACCAACAAGCAGCCTACTTTGCCCTGCGCCGAGGCATCATGGACTTTGAGCGTCGCCAACACTACCGCGGGCCTGAGCGCTTCATCGCTTTGCCAGACAAAGCCTCTGAACTCGAAGACGCGATTGACGACGCTTTGATTGAGCAAGGCGACAAAGGTGATTTGCTGGCGGCGGTGGTGCTAGAAGCCACCCCCAAAAAAGTGCGCGTGATGCGCCAAAACAGCGAGGTGCTTGAAATCACAGGCGAGGGCTTACAGCCTGTGCAATCGGGTTTGTCTGACAAGGCCGCACCCAACATCAAGCTGCGCCCAGGCGCCTTGGTGCGCATCACCAAAACCGCCAAAGGCGGCTGGGAAATCACCCAACTGCCTGAAGTAGAAGGCGCGTTTGTATCCATCGATCCCCGCGACGGCGCCATTCATGCGCTGGTGGGGGGCTTTGACTTCAACAAAAACAAGTTCAACCACGTGACCCAAGCGTGGCGCCAGCCAGGCTCGAGCTTCAAGCCCTTCATTTATTCGGCGGCGCTGGAAAAAGGCTTCACGCCGATGACGGTGGTCAACGATGCCCCGCTGTTCTTTGATGCCAGCGTGACGGGCGGCCAACCCTGGGAGCCCAAAAATTACGACGGCACGTTTGAAGGCCCCATGAGCTTGCGAAAAGGTTTGGCCAAATCCAAAAATATGATTTCCATTCGCGTGCTTCAAGCTGTTGGCGCACAAAACGCGCAAGACTGGATTGCGCAGTTTGGCTTTGATGCCGAAAAACACCCCCCCTACCTGACCATGGCGCTCGGTGCTGGCTCGGTCACACCCATGCAAATGGCATCGGGCTATTCGGTATTTGCCAACGGTGGCTACCGTGTGAACCCCTACCTCGTGACCAAGGTGACCGACCAAATGGGCAAAGTGCTGTCAGAGTTCACGCCCCCGGCCCTGGATGAGTCGGCCCGTGCCATCGATGCGCGTAACGCCTTTGTGATGACCAGCTTGCTGCAAGAAGTCACCCGCTCAGGCACTGCCGCGCGGGCTCAGGCCACCTTGAAACGCAACGACATTTATGGCAAAACGGGCACCACCAACGATTCGATGGACGCCTGGTTTGCAGGCTATCACCCCACGCTCACGGCCGTGACTTGGATTGGCTATGACACCCCGCGCAAACTGGGTGACCGCGAAACTGGGGGTGGTTTGAGCTTGCCTGTGTGGATCAGCTACATGCAACACGCTTTGCAAAACGTGCCGATCGCTGAGCCTATTCCCCCTGCGGGCTTGAGCCATGAAGGCGGCGACTGGGCCTTTGCCGAGTTCAGCAA
>JAVLFR010000292.1:0-5459 GCA_046052785.1 Limnohabitans sp.
AGTCGTCGGCAGCGTCAGATGTGTATAAGAGACAGGTTGTACGGCGTCCATTGCCAAGGCGCGAATTGCGTTGGCCATTTGTTGGGTGTTTGCCATGTCAGACGGCTCCGGTGGGGTAATGAGGGAAAACCACGATTTTAGCGAGCCTGCCTACCCGTGGCTGACGCGCCTTGTTAAATGCCTGACTTGGCGTGCCTAGATACACTGGCGCTCGATGACAAATAACTGCACATCCGCCACCCCTCCTAACTTGGCCACCGCCATGCTTCTGGCGGCAGGCCGCGGTGAGCGCATGCGCCCCTTGAGCGACATCACCCCTAAACCTTTGCTGTGCGTGCGGGGCCAGCCCCTCATGCAATGGGCCATGCAAGGTCTGCAGCGAGGCGGCGTGTCCCAGGTGGTTGTCAACACCGCGTGGTTGGGGGAACAAATTCCTCAGTACTTTGGCGATGTGTTTGAGACCACAGGCCAAGCCCCGATGCACCTGCGTTACTCGCACGAAGGCGAGGACTTTGGCGGCGCACTTGAAACCGCCGGGGGCATTGTGCGTGCTTTGCCCAATTTGGCAGAGGCGTTTTGGGTGGCGGCGGGCGATGTGTTTGCGCCAGATTTTGTGTTTGCTCCCGAGGTCTTGGCAGACTTCAAAACCAGCCCCCAACTCGCCCATATTTGGTTGGTGCCCAATCCCGAACACAATTTGGCGGGCGATTTTGGGGTGTCCGCTGAGGGCTTGGCGTTAAATTTACCCAAGCGGGAGAGGACCTCTGCCGCGGCATCGCACGCGCAGGCTGCACCGCGCTACACCTTCAGCACCGTGGCTTTGTACAAACGCGCTTTCTTTGAAGCCGCTTGGTGCGATATTCCCTCAGGCAACCCCGCGGGTGCCAAAGCCCCACTGGCTGCGATGTTGCGTGCCGCCATGGACAATGGCGCGGTGAGTGCCTCACTCTACACAGGCGCATGGACCGATGTGGGCACGCCCGAGCGGTTGGCGCAACTTAACGCGGCTTGAACAGACAAGGCTTGATATGACACCAGCGATCGCACACGCGCCAATTTATGCCGCACGCCGCGCCCATTTGGCTTCGCAGTTGGGCGCCGGTGGCGTGGCCATCATCCCCACTGCGCCTGAACGCGCGCGCAACCGTGACAGCGACTTTGCCTACCGCCACGACAGCTATTTTTTTTATTTGACGGGTTTTACCGAGCCCAATGCGTGGTTGGTGCTCGACGCCTCAGGCCGCAGCACCTTGTTTTGCCAACCCAAAGACTTGGTGCGCGAAATTTGGGATGGCTATCGTTTGGGGCCAGAAGCGGCTGTGTCTGCCTTGGGCGTGACGGCGGCCATGTCGGTCGCCGAGTTGGACCAGCACATGCCGCCATTGCTCGAGAACCAGCACACCGTGTGGTACCCCTTTGCCACGCACAAGGGTTTAGAAACGCGTGTAGACGGCTGGCTCAATGCGGTGCGTGCGCGTGTGCGTTTGGGCGCGCAATGCCCCGCACAGCAGCGCGACCTGTGCGGCCCACTGGATGACATGCGCCTTATCAAAGATGCGCATGAGCAAGACGTGATGCGCCGTGCCGCGCAAATCAGCGCGCAGGCGCATATTCGCGCCATGCAAACCAGTGCACGCATGTTGCGTGCAGGCCAAGACGTGCGCGAGTACCACTTAGATGCCGAGTTGATGCATGAATTTCGTCTACACGGCGCGCAGTCACCCGCCTACACGTCCATCGTGGCGGCGGGCGCGAATGCGTGCGTGTTGCACTACCGCGCCGATGCTGCGCCCGTGCGCGATGGCGAGTTGGTGTTGATCGACGCGGGCTGTGAATTGGACGGTTATGCGAGCGACATCACCCGCACTTTTCCTGCCAACGGCAAGTTCACGGGCCCGCAGCGTGACCTCTACAACCTGGTGTTAGCCAGCCAAGTCGCCGCCGTGGCCGCCACTCACGCTGGCGCGCGCTTTGTGGACCCGCATGAGGCCGCGGTCAAGGTGTTGGCGCAGGGTTTGTTGGACCTGGGTTTGCTGAACCCAGCCAAGCACGGCACGGCGCAAGACGTGATCGACCAGCGGGCCTACTTTGCGTTTTACATGCACCGCACCAGCCATTGGTTGGGTATGGATGTGCACGACTGCGGCAGCTATGTGGAGCCCACCGAGTTGGGCCACACCAGCGAGCGCAAAGACCCGTTGTCGGGTGAGACCCTGGTCAACCGACCCAGCCGCATCTTGCGTGAGGGCATGGTGCTCACCTTGGAGCCAGGCTTGTATGTGCGCCCTGCGGACGATGTGCCAGAGGCGTTTTGGCACATTGGCATTCGCATTGAGGACGATGCCATTGTCACCGCGGGGGGGTGCGAGTTGATTTCTCGTGGTGTGCCTGTTGTTGCTGACGAAATAGAAGCGTTGATGCGCGGTTAATTTCTTTGGTGTGGTGGCGAGGATTGGGTGGGGACAGCCCGCCCTCCTCAGAGTCTGACGCCTCGATTGCGTCGGGCGGCCCCTCTCCACCCAATCCTCTAGTTCATGCCGCCCCACAACCAAGCGGCGGTCAACGCGAATTGCATAAGCACATTCCCGCATCGAGCGCCTGAGACACAGGCCTAAAATGAAATCACACGCCAAGGCGGTGGTGCTTTTACCAAGTACCCCGCCTTTTGCACAACTAGGAGATTTGAATGCCTTCCAACGCCTCTCATAACAGCCCAGAAGCGCGCGCTGAATTGCGCCGTGCCGCTCTGGAGTACCACGAGTTCCCCACGCCTGGCAAAGTGTCGATTCAAGCCACCAAGCAGTTGGTGAACCAACATGATTTGGCCTTGGCATATTCACCAGGTGTTGCGGCACCTTGTGAAGAGATTGTCAAAGACCCCAACAACGCTTTCAAGTACACCAGCCGTGGCAACTTAGTGGCCGTCATCACCAACGGCACCGCCGTGTTGGGCTTGGGCGATATTGGCCCCTTGGCTTCTAAGCCCGTGATGGAAGGCAAAGGCGTTCTGTTTAAGAAGTTTGCTGGTATTGACGTGTTTGATTTGGAAATTGACGAGAAGAACCTCGACAAGTTGGTGGACATCATTGCATCCTTGGAGCCGACGTTTGGCGGTATCAACCTGGAAGACATCAAGGCGCCCGATTGCTTTTATGTCGAGCGCAAGCTGCGCGAGCGCATGAAGATTCCAGTCTTCCACGACGACCAACACGGCACGGCCATCACCGTTGGCGCGGCCATCATCAACGGTCTCAAGGTGGCGGGTAAGGACATCAAAACCGTCAAGCTCGTCACCTCAGGCGCGGGTGCTGCGGCCTTGGCTTGTTTGGGGCTTTTGCTCAAGATGGGTATGCCGCGCAAAAACATTTACGTCACCGATTTGGCAGGCGTGGTCTATGAAGGCCGCACCGAGTTGATGGACGAAGACAAAATTCAGTTCGCGCAAAAAACCGAGGCCCGCACTCTGAGCGACATCATCGAAGGCGCGGATGTGTTTTTGGGCCTGTCCGCGGGCGGCGTGTTAAAGCCCGACATGGTCAAGAAGATGGCGGCCAATCCCATCATCATGGCCTTGGCCAATCCCAACCCAGAAATCACACCCGAAGAAGTCAAGGCGGTGCGCGACGATGCCATCATCGCCACGGGCCGCAGCGACTATCACAACCAGGTCAACAACGTCCTGTGCTTCCCCTACATCTTCCGCGGCGCCTTGGATGCGGGCGCCTCCACCATCACCGATGAAATGGAAATTGCCGCCGTGTATGCGATTGCCGAGTTGGCGCAAGCCGAGCAAAGCGAAGTGGTGGCTGCGGCTTACGCGGGCGAGACCTTGGCCTTTGGTCCAGAGTACCTGATCCCCAAGCCATTTGATCCGCGCTTGATGATGAAGATCGCCCCTGCCGTGGCCCAAGCCGCCGCCGACAGCGGCGTGGCCACGCGCCCCATCCAAGACATGGAGGCCTACATCGAAAAGCTGCAAGGCTTTGTCTATGCCTCGGGCTCCATCATGAAGCCCATCTACGCGGCCGCCAAGCGCGCCACCAAAAAGCGCGTGTGTTTTGCCGAGGGCGAAGAAGAGCGTGTGTTGCGTGCGGTACAAATCGTGGTGGACGAAGGCTTGGCCCAGCCCACCTTGATTGGCCGTCCTGCGGTGATTGCGCAACGCATTGATAAATTCGGCTTGCGACTCAAAGAAGGCGTGGACTACGAAGTGGTCAATGTCGAGCAAGACCACCGTTACCGCGACTTTTGGCAAACCTATTACAAGATGACGGCCCGCAAAGGCGTGACCGAGCAACTGGCCAAGATCGACATGCGTCGCCGCTTGTCGCTCATTGGCACCATGATGCTGCACAAAGGTGAGGTGGATGGTTTGATTTGCGGGACGTGGAGCACCCCGTTGACGCATTTGAAATATGTGCACGAGGTGATTGGCAACCGCACCGGGGTGAGCACCTATGCCGCCATGAACGGCCTCATCCTGCCCGATCGCCAAGTGTTCTTGGTCGACACGCACATCAACTACGACCCCACCGCTGAGCAGTTGGCCGAAATCACGGTCATGGCGGCTGAGGAAATGCGCCGTTTTGGCATCCAGCCCAAGGCCGCGCTTTTGTCGCACTCTAACTTTGGCAGCAGCGATCAGCCCTCGGCCCTCAAGATGCGCGACACCTTGGCACTGGTCAAACAAAAAGCGCCGTGGCTAGAAGTGGATGGCGAAATGCATGGCGACGTGGCTTTGGACGGTCACGCCCGAGCTGCCTTGATGTCAGACACCACTTTGCTGGGGGACGCCAATTTGCTGGTCTTGCCGAATTTGGACGCGGCCAACATCGCCTACAACCTCCTCAAAACAGCGGCTGGTGGCAACATCGCCATTGGCCCCGTGCTGCTGGGCGCGGCCAAGCCGGTGCACATTTTGACGGCCAGCACCACGGTGCGTCGTATCGTCAACATGACCGCATTGACGGTGGCCGATGCCAGCGCCGTGCGATAGGCTGTTTGGCGCCCAGCCATGAAGCCTTTTTAATTCAAAAATCTTCAAGGGCCCTCCAGAAATGGAGGGCCCTTGCTTTTTTGTTTCATTTCGAAGACACTACGTCTTCCTAATTTTTCGGGTTAACCCGAAGATTCATTGAATCATAAGAAGCTTTAAGAACAGCTAAATTCCATGCCACTGCATACCGTCAAACCCAATATCGTTCAGTCCATTCGCGCGTTTCGCGTGTCTGATTTGCAAGAGGCCGCCCAAGCCCTTGGCCATCATTTTTTGTATGTCAATTTGGCACAAGCCCAAAGCAAACAAGACATCTTGGACATCATCTCCAAAGAGTTCAATTTGGCGGCCTCGGCCAGCAAGAACTTTGACTCTTTGTACGACGGCATGACCGACCCCTTGCACAAATCGGGCCCTCAGCCTGGTTTCATCTTGGTGTTAGAGCACATCCCCGCGCACGCCA
>JAVLFR010000293.1:0-1616 GCA_046052785.1 Limnohabitans sp.
CCGCCAGTGGATTGCTACCGTTGGTTCAGTTGGCCAGCCGCGTGATGGCAACCCCCGCGCCATGTACGCCCTGTTTGACAGCACGGCGGCCAAGCTGACTTTTCATCGTGTGGCCTATGACCACCTTGCTGCCGCCCGCGCCGTGCGTGAGGCGGATTTGCCAGAATTCTTTGCACACCGTCTAGAGGCTGGCCAATGAAGCGACTAGAAGCGGGCACCGAACTGGATGGTTTTCGCATTGGCGATTGCTTGCATGCAGGCGGGATGGCGCACATTTACCAAGTGACTTACGCCGATGCGCGACCCGCCCCCTTTGCCATGGTCATGAAAGTGCCCCGTATGACCGCAGGCGACGGGGCTGAAAACATTGTGGGCTTCGAGGTCGAGCATCAAATTTTGCAAGTGCTGCAGGGCGCACATGTGCCACGTTTTGTGGCGGCGGGTGACTTGGTGTACCTGCCTTATTTGGTGATGGAGCATCTGCCTGGCCAGACCTTGCAGCAACGGTTAGACTCCCTCACGCAAGAACGCAGCCATGCCAGCGTGGCTGAGCTGTCGCGCCTGGGTGCGGCCATTGCCCGCGCCGCGCACAGCTTGCACCAGCAAAACACCTGCCACCTCGACCTCAAACCCGCCAATGTGCTGCTTCATCCCGATGGGCATGCGGTGCTGCTGGACTTTGGTTTGTCCTGCCATGCCCACTACCCCGACCTGCTGGCCGAAGAGCTGCGCCAAGCCGTGGGCTCGCCCGCCTGGATTGCGCCAGAGCAAGTGGTGGGCGTGCGCGGTGACCCGCGCAGCGACATCTTTGCGATTGGCGTGATGTTGTACGAACTCGCGACGGGCGAGCTGCCTTTTGGCAACCCACAAACCCCAGGCGGCATGCGCCAACGCTTGTGGATGGACCCCACGCCGCCGCGCCGCTTGCGCGCCGACTTGCCCGAGTGGCTGCAAGAGGTGGTGTTGCGCTGTTTGGCGCCCGAAGCTGCCAAACGCTACCCCTCGGCCGCACATCTGGCATTTGACCTCGAGCACCCTGAGCAGGTGAAGGTCAGCCAACGGGGCAAGCAGGTGCAGGGCACGCCATTTTTCACGCACCTCAAGCGCTGGTTCAAAGCGGCGGGCATGCACTACCAGCCCAGTCCCTTGCCTTCGCAACAAATTGAAGAAGTGCCTATTTTGATGGTGGCCATACCCCACCAGGATGTGAGCGACGCCACCTTGTATTCGCTGCGCCAAGCGGTGGCGCGTTCGTTGGGCATTCGCCCAGGGGCGCGCTTGGCCGTGGTGACGGTGATTTCGCCAAACCAATCCAGCACCTCCGAGAGCGCCAACAGCGAAACCACGCTACACCGTCAATACCTGACCCTTCTGCACCAATGGGCTCAGCCTTTGGACTTGGCGCAACACCAAACCTCTTTCCACGTGCTAGAAGCCAGCGATGTGGCCAATGCCATCGTCCGCTATGCTGAGGGCAACCACGTGAGCATGATCGTCATGGGCGCGGCCACACACGGTTTGCAACTGCAACGCTTGGTGGCCACCGTGCCCATCAAGGTGGCGATGGAGGCGCCTTGTACAGTCATTTTGGTCAAGCAAGCCCTGCCATTTCTGTC
>JAVLFR010000294.1:0-2800 GCA_046052785.1 Limnohabitans sp.
GTGACACAACACATCCGTCAAAGCTTGACACCCCCTGTGAGCGAGATGCCCGTGCTGGCGCTGACGGCGAGCACCAACCCTGTGGATCATGAGCGATGCTTGGCTGCAGGCATGAATGACGTGGTTCATAAGCCCCTGGATGAGTCACAACTTATTTCTAAAATTTCCAACGCCCTTGCTTTGTCTGCTGCTCGGATTGCATCATGAATTCCAGCATGTCAGCGCGTCTCTTTGCTTGGCTGATAGCCCGATTGCCCGTTCGCTTTCAGGAAGGGTCGGTGCCTTATTTGCTGTTTGTCGTTTGGCTGCTGATCATCGTATGCTTGATCATTGGCGCGATCACCCCTTCGTCTGAGTTTTTGCCAGCATCTTTTATTTTTGTTGGTGTTTTATTTTTATTGCAGTTGCTCTACCTTTGGGGCTTGCCCATCACGACCACCGTCAACACTGGGTTGTTTGCGGGAATGCTCCATGTGATTTATGTGTCTTGGATTTCTGGGGGTATCTACTCCCCACGTATGGCTTGGTTAACGCTCATTCCTTTATTTGCGTTTTATGCGGTAGGGCGACTCGCTGGATTAATTTGGTTTGTGCTGGTCCTAATGGTGATGTTCATGATGTCCTATGTGACCTGGCATGGGATGTTGAACGATCAACAAATTTTGGGTCTGGAGCAAGTGACATCATCTTTTGTGACTTATTCCGTGGTGACATTGTTGAACCTGACAGTGCCTTATTTATATGACAATTTATTTCTCAAAGCCTACAGCGCGAGTTTGAAACGCAACCAAGAGTTGGAGGCTAAACAACAAGAGTTGGCCCGATCAGCCTTGTCTCGTGAATTGTTCATTGCCACAGTCAGCCATGAGTTACGAACCCCGATGAATGCGATTCTGGGCTTTAACAAATTGCTGAGCGCGCGCGTGGCCAATAACCCTGAAGCCCAAAAAATATTGAACCACACACAGCAGTCGGCTGACCATTTGTTAACTGTCATTAACGATGTGCTCGACTATTCGCAACTGCAAACTGGCAAGCTCAATATTTATATCGAACCCTTTGCTTTGCGCGATACGGTGCTGTCAGCCTTTGATTTGTTTGCTCAGCGCGTGGAGAGTATGCATCTGCAATACACCTGTACGATCGATGACGACGTGCCTCATTGGGTTAAGACGGATCGACATCGTTTGATGCAAATCTTGGTTAATTTATTGGGCAACGCCATCAAATTCACACACCAAGGTCGTGTCAACTTGCGGGTTACTCGTCAACCTTTGTGTGTTCATTTCGCTGTGCGCGATACGGGCATTGGTATTACGCCAGATCAACAAGAGCATATTTTCATGCCGTTTGGTCAAGCCCATGAAGGTATCCAATCGCGCTATGGTGGCAACGGTTTAGGTTTGTCGATTTCTCAAAGACTGGTCCAACTGATGGGGGGGCATATTGGCTTTGAAAGTAGGCCCGATCACGGTTCTTCTTTTTGGTTTACCTTACCCTTGGTAGAGGTTGATGCGCCAACAAGACCTCAAGCTCCTGCAAGAGTCTCGGATGCGGACATGAGTGTGGCACAGCGGTTTTTAGTGGTTGATGACCATCCCATCAATCGCCTGTTGGTGCGACAAATCTTAAAAAAGCATTGGCAAAATTGCGAAATTTTTGAGGCTAGCAATGGTCGTATTGCCCTAGAGATGCTGCGTAAAGACTCGTTTGATGTGGTGCTCATGGACATGGTCATGCCCGAGATGGATGGCATTGAAGCGACCGCGGCCCTGCGTCAAACCCTTGATGCGCCTGTGAGCCAAACCCCTGTTTTGGGTCTTACAGCCAATGTGAATCAGAAAGATCTCGATCGATTTACTGCGGCGGGCGTCAACGCTGTAGTTCTCAAGCCCTTTGAGGCGGCTATGGTCTGTGCGCAAGTCGAGCAGATGATAAAAACAAAACATGAGCTTTGATTTTGTAAATTCAGCTGCGACCAAGGTAATTACTGCGGATTAAGAAAAGTTGATCGGTAAAGTGTTCGATCAACTGCTGTCATTGACACCTCTTCCGATTGGTTCCTCAAGGCGCTCAGCTGGACTAGATAGCTTGTAAACGTGTCAGCGCTCATTGCTTGGCCGTAGTAAGACCCCTGTCCCAGGGTGCAACCTAAGTTTTGTAATTCAATCTCTTGATCGCGACTTTGAATGCCTTGAGTCATGATCTGAACATTGTGATGCAGGGCTTGATCTGTGAGCGTTTGGATGAAGTTACGCATGTATGGGTCGTGCGCCACATTTTTGACTAAGGTGGGTGACAGCTTGATTTTTTGAACCCCTAAGGTTGCTAGAAAAGAGCCACTTTGCTCGGATAAGCCAAACCCATCCAGCGTCACACTCATGCCTTGCTGGGTTAGCTTTTGCAAGTGATCTGCTGCGTCATGCGCGCGACGAGCGAGCAGGGACTCTTCGACTTCAAACTCTAGCAACTGATGGGGAAACTGCGCATTTGCACACGTTGCACGAACCTTGTGATGAAACTCTGGGTCTAATAGTTGACTGACTGACAAGTTGAGAGATAGCACCAGCGGACCGTAATGGGGCTGCCATTTGGCTGCGTCTTGGCAGGCGGTTTGCAAAATCCAGTGATTGAAAGGCAGGCACAAGTTGTTTTTTTCGGCTAAGGCAACTAAATGTGCTGGCGATATGTTTAAGGTTTGCCCAGATGGGTGAAGCCAGCTTACCAACACCTCCATGCCAAACAGACCGCCATCACTGATGCGTTTGATGGGTTGGTAGACAAGGCTGATGTTGGCCTC
>JAVLFR010000295.1:0-5999 GCA_046052785.1 Limnohabitans sp.
TAATTCGGCAAGCTGTCCTTGAAGCTGGGGCGCACCGCCAAGCGCTCATACAACGCACCGAGGTTCGGGTGGGCTTGACGCCAATCGATGCTGGGAAAACGAAAATCCAAATAACTCACCGCCACGCCCACAGCAATGTCCGCCAGGCTCAAGTGGATGCCCACACAGTGGCTGCGCTCAGCCAAGGCCAGGTTCATGGCGTTCAAGCTGTCGTCAATTTTTTTGATCTGGCGATCAATCCATGCCTGGCTGCGTTCGCCTTCTTTGCGACCTGACCATGAGGCCTCTAGGCGCGCCAAGATGGCGGCATCTAACAGGCCATCGGCCAAAGCTTCCCAGGTTTTCACTTCGGCGCGTTCGCGGCCGCGGTCTGGAATGAGTTTGCCCACGGGCGAGAGCGTATCCACATACTCCACGATGACCCGTGAATCAAACAGCGCCTCGCCGCCCTCCATCACCAAACAAGGCACCTTACCTAAAGGGTTAGAGGCGCCGATGGTGGTGTTGGCCGCCCAAACGTCTTCGGTCACCAACTGGTAATCGAGTTTTTTCTCGGCCATGACGATGCGCACTTTTCGCACATAAGGGCTGGTGATGGAACCAATCAGTTTCATAAGCTTTTCACAGTTTTGTTGGGGGTCTAGTTTATCTGGCTTGCGCAGACTTGGCGCTTGAGCCCAGCACCTAAAATTAGGTTATGAGCACTATCACCCCCACTACCCAAAATATCTCGCAAATCATGGCCTTGTCGCCACTCGACGGCCGCTATGCCAACAAAGTCACGGCCCTGCGCCCCTTGATGAGCGAGCAAGGCTATATGCACCGCCGCGTGCAAGTGGAGGTCGCGTGGTTCATCGCCTTGAGCGATGCGGGCTTTGCCGAGTTCCAACCCCTGAGCACTGCCGCGCGCGCATATTTGATCAGCTTGGTGACAAACTTCAACACCGATGACGCGTTGGCCATCAAGGACGAAGAAAGAGTCACCAACCATGACGTGAAAGCGGTGGAGTACTGGATCAAGAAAAAATTCAAAGGCTACGCCGAGCTCGAAGCCGCTGCGGAATTTGTGCACTTTGCCTGCACCAGCGAAGACATCAACAACACCAGCCATGCATTGCAACTGCTCGCCAGTCGTGATGCGGTGATCTTGCCTGGCCTGGACGGCTTGATTGCCAAACTGCGCGAAATGGCCCACAGCTTCGCCGATGTGCCGATGCTCAGCCGCACCCACGGCCAAACCGCCAGCCCCACCACGGTCGGCAAAGAGGTGGCCAATGTGGTGAGGCGCTTGCAACACGCGCGCGAACGCATTGCAGGCGTGCCCATCATGGCCAAGATGAACGGCGCAGTGGGCAACTACAACGCCCACTTGAGCGCGTGGCCCGACTTCGATTGGGAAGCTTTCAGCCGCAAAGTGGTGGAAACACCGGCCCCTTTGGGACTGGGCCTGACCTTCCAGCCCTACAGCATTCAGATCGAACACCATGACTACATGGCCGAGCTGTTTGATGCGGTGGCGCGTGCCAACACCATCCTCATTGACTGGTCGCGCGATGTCTGGGGCTATGTGTCCTTGGGCTATTTCAAACAACGCCTGAAAGACGGCGAGATTGGCTCGTCCACTATGCCCCACAAAGTCAACCCGATTGACTTTGAAAATGCCGAAGGCAATTTGGGGCTGGCCAATGCCCTGCTCAAACACCTGAGTGAAAAGCTGCCCATCAGCCGCTGGCAGCGCGACCTGTCTGACTCGACCGTCTTGCGCAATATGGGCGTGGCCTTGGGCTACACCGCGTTGGCGTATCAGTCGCTCAGCGTCGGTTTGAACAAGCTCGAACTCAACGAGGAGGCTTTGGCGGCTGACCTGGACGGCGCATGGGAAGTGTTGGCCGAGCCCATCCAAACCGTGATGCGCCGCTATGGTGTGCAGGGCGCGTATGAGCAACTCAAAGAAGTCACGCGTGGCAAAACGGTGACGGCTGAAGCGCTGCATGGTTTGATTGCGTCATTGCCCATTCCGCAAGCAGACATCGACCGCTTGCTGGCCTTGACACCCGGCAGCTATGTGGGCAAAGCCGCCGAACTGGCGCGTCGCGTTTAAAACAATGGCGATCAAATCCACCATCTTCAAAGCCAACGTCCAAATTGCTGACATTGACCACGGCTACTACGCAGACCACGCGCTCACCCTCGCGCGCCATCCCAGTGAAACCGACGAGCGCATGATGGTGCGTTTGGTGGCGCTCTCGTTGCAAGCGCATTTGCTGCAAGACGTGTGCCACGGCGACGGTGTGTTGGCCTTTGGTGCGGGCTTGTCGGACCCCGATGAGCCCGATGTGATGCTGACCGATTTCACGGGCCGCAAACGCGTATGGATTGAAGTGGGTCAGCCCGAAGAAAAGCCGCTGCTCAAGGCCTGCAGCAAAGCCGACCAAGTGATGTTGTACGTGTTCTCCAGCGCCGGCGATGTGTGGTGGAAAAACATGCAAAACAAACTCATCAAGCCCACCTCGTTGCAGGTGTGGCGCATCCCCAGCAGCGCCTCACAAGAACTCGCCAAACTGGCTGAGCGCAGCATGCAGCTGCAAGCCACGGTTCAAGAAGGTGTGGTGATGATGAGCAACAGCAAAACCACCGTAGACATTGAGTGCGTGCGCTGGAAGTAAGGCTGAGAAGTAACGCTCAGTCTGGCCGCGCCCGCTCGGCGTATTTGTTAAAGCGCCAAGACGTGCCCAACATGGTGATGCGCCGCCACGTGCTGCGCTTCTCACTGGGCGACATTTCTGGCCAATACTGCACCTCTTCAAAGGTGCGGCCACAGCCCTTGCACTCTTCGTCACCTTGGCTGGTCGAGCAAATGGCAATGCACGGCGCATCGGGTGTGGTTCTGTACCAAGCCAGCCAAGCGTCGTAGGCTTTTTTAGGAAACCCTTTTTCCGCCGCTTCGTCATGGTGGTAATAAATCATCAAGGCATAGACCTCGGCCAAGGCGCGAATTTCGGGTGCCAAGGTGACGCCATCGGGCGAGGGCTTTTGTTCGCGCCAATAGTTGATGGCCGCTTCAATGTCGGTGATGTGAATGCCAGCCATCGCGTGAGAGTCTGTGACCTAGAAATGCAGGTGAATGTGGGGGATGGATGATAACGGCAATGCTATGCTGAGCGCGCTATGAAACTACTTTTAACTTGGGTACTCCACGCCACCGCCTTGATGGCCTTGGCGCATCTCTACAGCGGGGTTGAAGTCACTGGTTTTGGCGTGGCGATGGCCGCGGCATTGGTGATGGGTATTTTCAACCTCATCGTGCGCCCCGCTTTGGTGGTGCTGACGTTGCCCGTGACGTTTTTGACCTTGGGCCTGTTCTTATTTGTCATCAACGCTTTGATGTTTTGGGCCGCTGCGGGTTTGCTCGATGGCTTTTGGGTGAGCGGCTTTGGCTCGGCCCTCTTGGGCTCGCTGATTTACTCTGCGTTGGGGGTGTTAATTGATGCCGCGCTCCAGCGCTTGTTCCCGCCGCAGCCGCTCTAACTCGCGTAAACGGGCGTCGATGATGGACGCCTCCATGTGGCCTGCGCGGTCTAACTTGCCTTGACTCGCCATTTGGTGCGCCAGTGTTTGTGCCGCTTTGAATCGGTCGACCGCCGCGCCGTAATCGAGCTCAACCGCGCGCGCTTCGGCTTGCGCGCGGATGGCCCGCAAGTCATCGCCTTGCACCTCAAGTGCCGAGGCCAACAGCAACCACGCCAAGGCATCACGCGGGTTCTGGTTGAGCCACATCGACACCTCACTGGCTGCCAACTTGGCCTGCGCGGGCTTGTGTGTGCCCACACGGCTGCGTGCCAGCAGCATGCGCGTGGCGCGGTCATCGGTGGCCAGTTGGGTGGCTTTGGGCTCCAGCAGGGCCAGGGCTTGCGGGGCGTCGCCAGCGGCCAGCGCCAACTCGGCGGCCAGCAAACGCACGGCGCGAATGGCACTGAGCTCAAAGCCACTCAAGCTTTGCAAGCGCACCAAATGCTGGCGCGCTGTGGCAAAGTTGCGCTGCACCATGTCGGCCATCACGGCACCGTACAAAACACCCGCTTGCTTGGCCTGGGTCTCCGCCCCAAGGTTGGCTGCGGCGGCCTGCGCCGAAATGCTGCGCAGCAGATCTACCCCAGGCTTGGCCAGCACGTTGGCGCGCGCCGACATCATGGCGTGGGTCGGTGTGGTGACCACGGCTAAGCGTGTGGGCAGCAACTGCTGGCGCGCTTGGGCATCCGAAATGCGCTCGGTCGTCATCGGGTGACTGCGCAGATAAGGGAAGGAGCCGTTGTCGTTCAAACGCGAGGCTTGCTGTAGTTTTTCGAACATGGTCACAAAGCCTTGTGGCGCGAAGCCTGCCTCGGTCATTACGCCGTAGCCCACGCGGTCGGCTTCGCGCTCCATGTCACGCGAAAAATTAAGTTGACCTTGAATGGCTGCAGCTTGCCCCCCCACCAACAAGGCATTGCCTGCACTGATGCTGCTGCTGTTGACCGACCGACTGGCCGCCAACATGCCCAAAATCATGGCCCCCATCAGCATCGGACCCTGTTTGCCTTGTTGCCCAATCATGCGCGCAATGTGGCGTTGCGTGACATGGCTCAACTCATGGGCCAGCACCGAGGCCAATTCGTCTGCACTGCTCACCGTTGAAATCAAACCCAAATGCACGCCCAAATAGCCCCCGGGCAAGGCAAACGCGTTGATGCTGCGGTCGCGAATGAGCGACACCTCCCAGGCAAACTGCTGCTCGAGCTCGGGCGTGAGCTCGCCGCGTTGACGCGCAGAAGCCAGCAAGACTTGCCAAATCGACTGCACATAGTCGCCCAGCACGGGGTCGTCTAAATAATCGGGATCGCGGTAAATTTCGCGGGCAATGCTCTCGCCCAAGCGGCGCTCCACACCCAAGGGCACATCGGCGCCATCGCCCAAATTGGGCAGGCGAAGGTTTGGAAGCTGCGCCTGCGCAGGCGCCATCGGCCACAACAAAGCCACGCACAGACCCAGCACGCCAAAACGGCGGCGATGCTGCGGCGAAAGCTGGGAAGAAAACATGGGTGTCATGGACCGTATGATGCGGCTTTCATGTTAACCCGTTGTCAATTTCAGCATGTCTACACTCACCCACTTTGATGCACAAGGCCAAGCCCACATGGTGGACGTGGCTGACAAGGCCCACACCAAGCGCGTGGGCGTGGCCACAGGCCGCATCGTCATGCGGCCTGCCACATTGGCCTTGATTCAAAGCGGCACCGCCAAAAAGGGCGATGTATTGGGCATTGCACGCATTGCGGGCATTCAAGCCGCCAAGAAAACCAGTGACTTGATTCCGCTTTGCCACCCGCTTGCCCTCACACGCGTGGCGGTGGCGTTTTTGATTGATGACATCAACCACAGCGTGCACTGCACAGCAACCGTTGAGACGGTAGGACAGACTGGCGTAGAAATGGAAGCACTGACCGCGGTGCAAGTGGCCTTGCTGACGATTTACGACATGTGCAAAGCAGTCGACAGAGGCATGACGATGACCGATGTGCGTTTGCTAGAAAAGCACGGCGGCAAGTCGGGCAGCTTTGTCGCTGCTTAGTAACCACTAACGTCGGCTTCGCTGACTGGTCGTCAAAAAAGTTATTTGTCCAACTCCTGTCCAACTGAGGATCAGGAAATGGCTTCTTTTCGCCAAAGGAACAACAAATGGCAAGCTCGCGTAAGTCGCGATGGTTACCCCGACCAAGTTAAAACGTTTGAGGCAAGGAGTGACGCCGAGCGCTGGGCAAGGTCTGTAGAGTCCTCAATGGACAAGGGGCAGTTCATTGACACGCAGGAGGCACAAAGAACCACCTTAAGAGAGCTCATTCTTCGGTATGTACAAGAAGTTACGCCGACGATGAAGTCAGTGACTGAGGACACCATCCGGTTAAAGGCAATAGCGCGCAAGCCAATAGCAAACTGGAGCTTGGCAAACCTAAGTGCGGCGC
>JAVLFR010000296.1:0-2500 GCA_046052785.1 Limnohabitans sp.
AAAGTAAGCGGTTGGAAAGTATTCTTCCCAACCTGGTGAGCTGACTGAGCTGGTAGCAAATTCTTCACCCACTTTGGTGCCGTTCAGTGTGGTCAGGTTGTTGTGCCAAGCATTGTGCGTGTCGCCAGCTAAAACAACCAACTTTTTACCAACACTAGGCGTGGCCGCAGCCGCTTGCACGAAAGCACCCAAGACAGTCTCACGTGCTACAGGATAGCCATCCCATGCATCCATGTTGTAGGGAATGGCTGGGTTTGCTGCATTGAGATATGCATTGGCAGTTTGCCCACTCAAATAAGCTGGAATGGTTCCTGCGGTGAGTGCTGCCGTGTATTGACCTTTGTATGTTTCAACTTCAGTTCGAATTGCTGTGATGGTGCCTGGAGCAGGGGCTCTGAAATAGCTGTCAAACTTCGTTTGAATACTGGCTGGTATCCATGTTTTTGCCATCACAACTTGCTGTCCCAACACCTGCCATTTGGCAGTGGATGTGGCCATTTGTGTGGCCAGCCAAGTGGTTTGTGTGCTGCCCATCAGTTGTCTTGAGGTTGATGTCCATGCCGCATAGCCAGCAGGTGTTTGGATTTCGGTGAGCGCCAATTGCTTTTCGCGACCAATGATGCGCGTGTCCAGCATGTGTAGCGATAGCAGGTTGCCAAAATTAAAGCTGCGGTAGATCACGCTTTTATCCACACCGGTACGAATTGGCATCCACTCATGATAAGCTTGTAGTGCGGCTGCTTTACGAGCAGTGAATGTGCCTTCAGTGGCCTCCGTATGATTTTCTGCGCCAGTCATGAAGGCGTCGTTGGCAAATTCGTGGTCGTCCCATACGGCGATCATGGGCATGCGTGCATGCAATGTTTTGAGACTTGGATCTGACTTTTGTTGCGCATGGCGCATACGGTAGTCTGCTAAGGAGTAAATCTCAGTCCTTGGAGATACGTTTCGTCCAACAACTGGTGTCGTGGGGTACTCGCCATCTTTGTATTCGTAAATATAGTCACCCAGATGCAGCGCATACTGGGCGTCTGAACTGGCGGCGGCTTCGTAAACACTGAAGTAGCCATGCGCATAGCTTGAGCATGAGAAAACTGCAAGCTTGACTTCTGTCACTGAGTTGGCTGGCAAAGTGCGAGTCTTACCAACCGATGAGCTAAAGCCTCCGCGAGCAACAAATCTGTAGAAGTATTCGTTGCCTGCGGCCAATCCTGTTGCGTCAACTTTGACTGTGTAGTTATTGCTTGCGCTGGCAGTGGCAATGCCAGAACTGACAACCGAAGAAAAATTATTATTGGTAGCGACTTCGTAGGTTAATTGCACGTCATCTGTTGATTGTTCGAATGTGGCGTGCGTCCAAAGAATCACTCGATCTGTCAAAGGATCACCACTGGCAACACCATAGTTAAATAAGACCACTGGATCGTTGCTATTGCCGCAAGCCGAGAGCGTTGCGCCAGTGGCGAGCACTGCGGAGACAGAGCTTAAACGTATGAGAAATTCGCGTCGTGGGGGACTAATTTTGTTCATGACATATCCAAGTTAAAAACTTACGATAATTTCCTTGTGTGAAAGCGGCATGACAGGTTGTGCTCGAGTTTGAGTTAATAAAAAAACCGCCAGTGAAAACTGGCGGTTTTTTATTACCCCGCCATTCAGCGGGTAGTCAGTGTGATTACATCGTGTCGATGAAACTGCGCAGTTTGTCGCTGCGACTGGGGTGCTTCAACTTGCGCAAGGCCTTGGCTTCGATTTGACGGATGCGCTCGCGCGTGACGTCAAATTGTTTGCCTACCTCTTCTAAGGTGTGGTCCATTGCCATTTCAATACCAAAGCGCATGCGCAACACTTTGGCTTCGCGTGGGGTGAGGCCATCCAAGATGTCTTTCACCACATCGCGCAAGCCTGCTTGCATGGCCGCTTCGATCGGCGCCGTGTTCACGCTGTCTTCAATAAAGTCACCCAAGTGGCTATCGTCATCATCTCCGATCGGTGTTTCCATCGAGATCGGCTCTTTGGCGATCTTCATGATCTTGCGGATCTTGTCTTCTGGAATTTCCATCTTCTCAGCCAAGACGCTGGCATCGGGCTCGAAACCAAACTCTTGCAAGTGCTGGCGGCTGATACGGTTCATTTTGTTGATGGTCTCGATCATGTGCACAGGGATACGGATGGTGCGCGCTTGATCGGCGATGGAGCGAGTGATCGCTTGGCGAATCCACCATGTGGCATAAGTTGAGAACTTGTAGCCACGGCGGTATTCGAACTTGTCGACCGCTTTCATCAAACCGATATTGCCTTCTTGGATCAAATCTAAGAACTGCAAACCACGGTTGGTGTATTTCTTAGCGATAGAGATGACCAAGCGTAAGTTGGCTTCGATCATTTCTTTCTTGGCGTGGCGAGAACTGCGCTCGCCTTCGTTCATGCGCTTGTTGATGTCTTTGAGTTGGTCCAAAGGCACAACGACACGCGCTTGCAAGTCGATGAGTTTTTGTTG
>JAVLFR010000297.1:0-2103 GCA_046052785.1 Limnohabitans sp.
CGTCAGATGTGTATAAGAGACAGGCAGCTGGATAGGCGGCAAATCCAGCTCGAGCAAGCCCATGTCTTGCACGATCAGCACGTCTGCACCCGCGTGGTAGACGTCCCAGGCCATTTGACGCGCGGCGTCGAGTTCGTCGTCGCGCAAGATGGTGTTGAGGGTAATGAAAATTTTGCTGTGAAAGCGGTGCGCCTCAGCGCACAAGCGCTCAATGTCTTGCAGCGTGTTGGCTGCGCTGGCTCGTGCGCCAAAGGCAGGGGCGCCGATGTACACCGCGTCTGCGCCATGATGAATGGCAGCCATGCCAATGTCGGCGTCACGCGCGGGGGCAAGCAGTTCGAGTTGGTGGTTGAGCAAAGACATAGCGTGAATTATCTAGAAAAACAAAAGCGGCCCGAAGGCCGCTGTGTGCATGGGGCAAAGGTGGTTTATTCGACCTTGGCTTTGGCGCGCAGTTCTTGTTGGAAAGTGGCCATACGTTGCTGTGTCATTTGTTGCACGATTTGTGGCTTGACATCGTCGATCTTCGGCAACTGGGCGTCACGCACGTCGTCTAAACGGATGATATGAAAACCAAATTGGCTTTTCACGGGGGCAGAGAGTTTGCCTTTGTTCAAAGCGATCATGGCGTCAGAGAATTCTTTGACGTAATTGTCAGGTGCTGCCCAGTCCAGGTCACCTCCATTGGCGCCAGAGCCTGGATCTTTGGATTGCTTTTTGGCGATGTCTTCAAATTTGCCACCTTTTTTCAGGCTGGCCAGGATGGCATCGGCTTGGGCTTGCGTTTCCACCAAGATGTGGCGCGCACGGTACTCTTTACCACCATTGGCCGCCACGAACTTGTCGTATTCGGCTTGCACGTCAGCGTCTGTGACGGCTGCGGTTTTTTGGAATTCAGCAAACAACTCGCGAATCAAAATGGTTTGACGCGCCAACTCGATTTGGGTTTTGAACTCAGGCGTGGCATCCAAGCCGCGCTTTTGGGCCTCTTGCATGAAGATTTCACGCGCAATGACTTCTTCTTTGATTTGTGCCTCAACATCGGGGGTGATGGGACGGCCAGAGCGCGCCACTTGCTGCGCCAGAGCTTCTACGCGAGCAGTTGGCACGGCTTTGCCGTTGACGATGGCGATGTTTTGGGCGGAGGCGCCCATGCTCAAAGTTGCGAGCACGGCGGCTGCAACGGTGTTCCAAATCATTTGCTTTTTCATGGAGGGGGTCTCAGGAGGTTTCAATGACTTCAATGGCCAAGGCATGCAAGCCTTGATCGATAAATTCTTGCAGTGCATCATACACAAGGCGATGGCGCGAAACCCGCGATTTGCCAGTGAAAACATCGCTTTGGATACGCACTCGAAAATGGGTCCCCAAGCCGCTGTCATTGGCGCCAACGTGGCCTGCGTGCGACGCGCTTTCATCTAACACCTCAAGCCAAACAGGGTTCAGACGTTCTTGTAATCGCTGCGTCAGCACTTGTGCGGTGATATTCACGCCGCGTCCTCAGGCTGCTCTTTGATGAAGCGGCTCATGTAGACACCTTGCGCCACCACAAACACCAACATCAGGCCCAAACCACCAAAGAGCTTGAAGCTCACCCACGTGTCGGTGTCAAAGTTGTCGGCGACCCAAATATTGAGGCAGCCCATGACGGCAAAAAAACAAGCCCAGCTGTGCAGCAACACCATCCAAGCATGGGCTGGCAATGTCACTTGAGCGCTCATGAGCTTGTGAATGAAGTTGCGCTTGAACACGATGTGGCCCAGCCACAAAGCGCTGGCCATGAGCCAGTACAGCACGGTCGGTTTCCATTTGATAAAGGTTTCGTCTTGGGTGAGCAAGGTGGCTCCGCCAAACACCACAATGACGCCCAAGCTGATCCACTGCATCGGCTCTACAAAACCATTTTTTCGCCACATGTAACCGATTTGCACCACCGTGGCTGCGATGGCCACCGCCGTGGCAGCCATGATGCCCCAGGTTTTGAAGGTGACAAAGAACAGGATGATGGGAAAGAAGTCGAGCAGTAATTTCATAAATTCTTTAGATGTGAGGCACGAAGTCTAACGAGGCCGAGTTCATGCAGTAACGCAAGCCCGTGGGCGC
>JAVLFR010000298.1:0-5985 GCA_046052785.1 Limnohabitans sp.
AAAGTCGGTAACACGTTGATGTCGGCCACTTGGGGCGGCACCAATGGCACCAGCACTCGCACCTTGACCTACACCGTGGGGGCAGGACAAAACGGCCTTGCCACGATCGACGAGGTAGCGCTCAAAACCGCCTTGATTGCTGGCATCAGCGATACGGCAGGCAACGCCTTCAGCTACACCGCCAATGGCGGTTTGATTGCCAACATTGACAGCACCGCGCTGCCAGTGATTGACACCACCGCAGCGACCAACTCAATCGTCACCACGCAAGCGCTGACATTGAACGGATCGAATCAATATGCAACATTGCCAAGCGTGACGTTGGGCTCAAATCTCACCATGGAAGCATGGGTGTATCGCAATGGCACGCAAGGTTCATTTGCGCGGATTTTTGATTTAGGCAATGGCGCGCAAAGCAACAATATTTGGTTGGGATTTAATGGTTCGACTGGAAAGATTCAGTTTGAGGCGTACAACGGCGCTGGTATCTTAGGTGGTGCCGTCGTCTCTACTGCGCTTCCTACTAACGAATGGCACCATGTTGCGGCCACGGTCAGTGGTTCTTCATTCACCATCTATATTGATGGCGTTCAGGCCGCGTCAGGTGTTTTTGCCCAAAATGGCACCATCCCCAGTACCCCGCGCATCAGTAACTACATTGGTAAAAGCAACTGGGCTGCAGACGCTCTTTTCAAAGGCAGCATTGCCGATGCCCGTGTGTACAACGTAACTCGTTCAGAAGCGGATATCCGCGCCGATATGGTGAGCGCGGCACAAAGCTCGACAGATTTGGCGATGGCTTACAGCTTTAACAACAGCAACGCCAACGTCAACAGCGGTGGTACAGCTGCTACCTTATTGGGTAGCCCCACCTATGGCAACTTCCGTAGCTTGTCGTTAAGCTCAGACACGGGTGCTTCAGCGACTGATTTTGTGACGAATATTGCTTCACAAACCATCAGGGCAACTTTGGGCACGGCTTTGTCGACGGACGATATTTTGGAAGGATCACTCGATGGCGGCAACAGCTGGGCCAACATCACCAGCATGGTCTCGGACAAGGCAGTCACCTGGACAGGGGCCACACTCTCGGGTTCAACAAACAGCAGCATTGTCTTCAGAGTCGCAGATTTGGCTGGTAACAACGTGAGTGCCAACTTTGGCTCAACCAGCTATGTGCTGGACACAACCGGACCGAGCATAGACTTAGACACGACATCAACCAACGTTAATTCAACCCTTACAGGCCGAACCAATCTTGCGACGGGCAGTGGTTCCACAATCGGCAATGCGGCCACTTATCAGGCGAGCAGTATCAATCTAGGTACGGTCTTTGCCGGAGATGGTGTAACCTACGTAGGGGCATTTACAGGTTTCACGATGGAAACTTGGGTCAGATCACTTGTGAGTGACACAAAAGCCAGACGAATAATGGAGCTGTCTGATAATCTTTACAACTCGAATCAGGCATCCATTGTCTTCGTTAATGGCAAGTTCGCAGTTTTAGCTGGCGGCAACACCATCCTAGAAACAAGCAGTAGTTATTCAATAGACAACTGGTATCACGTCGCCTTGACTTCAGTAGGCACCATAACCAAGCTCTATGTCAATGGTGTAGAAGTAGCGAGCAGCAGTTTTTCTTTTAGTAACACGGCTCGAACAGCCACCGTTGGTGGAACAATAAACCCCAGTGCCGACACCTCCTTCCTAGGTCACTTTGAGGATGCCTTCATTTACAGCAGGGCCCTGACTGCAACTGAGATTCAAGCCAATATGGGGGGGGCATTCAATGCGTCAGATACAACCTTGAGTAAAGCCTATCAATTCAATGGTAATTTGAACAGCGCTAAAGATTCAGCGGTCGCGGTCGGTGCTGGTTCTTATAGTCTTAATTCCTGTGAATTCGCCCTCACATCGCTGGACTTCAAAGGTTCAGCGTTGGTGACTGAAGCCAGCAATATTCAACAAATCAAAGTGACTTGTTCAGGCTTTACTCCGGGTATAGGTGAGAAACTATATGTTGGCGGTACAGCCCTTGCTTTGGATAGCAGCACTGGCAGCGGCTCGTTTAGCCTGTTAGGTAAAACTTGGAGCTATGCCTACGGCAGTAACGCCTTCACATTCACAAGTGACACCGATATAAGCTCAGCAAATGCCACGACTTTCTTGCAACAGCTCTCTTATGGCGCTCCATCTGTTGTTCCCTCTGCGGGGAATAGAACTTTCGCGATTAGTATGACTGATGTTGCTGGCAACACAGGAGGTACAGCCACCGCTAGCGTCTATGTGCTGACTACACCTCTGGTTCTTGACCTCAATGGCGATGGGGTGCACACCACAGACTTGGCGCATGGTGTGATGTTTGACATCGCAGCCTCAGGGGCCCCCGTCAAAACAGCTTGGGTGGATGCCCATGACGGCTTGCTGGTGTTGGACTTGAACCAAGACGGACAAATCAACAACGGCGCTGAGTTGTTTGGTAGCGGCACGCAGACTGCTAACGGCAAAGCCATTGACGGCTATGCAGCGCTGAGCCAATACGACCGCAATAGCGATGCGGTCATAGATGCCAATGATGCGGTATTTGAGCATTTGCAGGTTTGGGTGGACGCCAACGGTGATGGGGTGACTGCACCAGGCGAGCTGCACAGCTTGGCTAGCTTGGGCGTTGCTTCTCTGAGCCTCAAGTCAACACAAAGTGGTGAGCTCAACAATGGCAACCTCTTGAGCCTCGTTTCATCATGGACCGATACGCAAGGCAGTGTTCATGATATGGCCGATGTCTCTTTTGATGCGACCGCCTTGGCAAACTTGGTTAGCCAGACGCCTTCCGTGCAAAAGCTGGACTTGGCCGCCGACAGCGCCGCCAACACGGTTGACTTGACGCTGGCCCAAGTGCTGCAAACCGAGCAAAAGCTGGTGGTGGTGAAAGCTGATGCCAACGATGAGTTGCGCATTGACCAAGCAGGCTGGGTCAACACCGGCACCACTGCGGTGGTGGACAACCACAGCTACGCGTTGTGGAGCCATTCAGCCGCGCACTTGTTGATTGACCAAAATGCCAAGGTGCACGCTGTTTTATAACTACGCGCTAATTCAGCCAAAGTGATCAAACGACGCAAATCGTTTGGTCATGGGTTGGCCCTGTGGGTCAAGCACCACCAAGCCCTGCTCTGGCGTGATGCGGCCTATGCGGGTAACGGGGGTGTGGCTTTCCCACGCGGCGGCGTGCACCAGCTCGCGTTGGTTGACAGGGGCGGTGAAGCACAGTTCATAGTCGTCACCGCCTGACAGCGCGAACTCTAGGCGCTTGGCCCAAGGCAACTCGGCCAGCACGGTGCTGATGCCGGCGGGCAAGCGGGCATCGCCAAAACTGCCAGCGGCCTGCACCCAAGTGGTGTCAATCTGCGCACCCACGCCTGAGCGCGTGAGGATGTGGCCCAAGTCCCCCAGCAAACCGTCGCTCACATCAATGGCCGCGTTGGCCACGGCGCGCAGCGCCATGCCTAGGGCGACGCGCGGTGTGGGTTGCTCCATGCGCAAACGGGCGTGCTCGAACGCTTCGCCGATCACGCGGTGTGTGCCGCGAAACACCTCAAGTGCCAAGCGGGCGTCTCCCACCGTGCCGCTGATGTAAATGTCGTCACCCACTTGGGCGTTTTGGCGCAGCAGCGCATCGCCTGGCGGTACCTCGCCAAACACGGTGATACAAATGTTGAGCGGGCCTTGCGTGGTGTCGCCGCCCACCAGTTCGCAGCCGTGTTCATCGGCCAAGCGCAATAGACCGCTGGAAAAGCCTGCCAGCCAAGCTTCGTCTATGCGGGGCAAAGCGAGGGCCAAGGTGAAGCCCACAGGCTCAGCCCCCATGGCAGCCAAGTCGCTCAGGTTGACCGCCAAGGCTTTGTGGCCCAAGCGGGTAGGCTCGACGGTGCTTAAAAAATGGCGACCTTCCACCAGCATGTCGCTGGAGACCGCCAGTTGCGTGCCTTGAGTGGGGCGCAGCAAAGCGCAGTCGTCGCCGATGCCCAGCGCTGCCTTGTGGGTGGGGCGCTTAAAGTAACGCTCAATCAGGTCGAATTCGCCCATCTTCAATGCATGTGGCGCTGGCCAGGGGCGTCGCTGAGGGCGTCGAGCACAAACATGGGAATGTCCACATCAAACTTTTCGCCGTCTTCGGCCACGCAAAAATAGCTGCCGTGCATGGTGCCTGTGGGCGTGCGCAGGCGGGTGCCGCTGGTGTATTCAAACTGTTCACCAGGTTGCAACAAGGGCTGGTGGCCCACCACCCCCAGGCCTTTGATTTTTTCGTGCATGCCTTCAGAGTCGTTCACATTCCAAGTGCGCGAGATGAGCTGTGCCGCCACATCGCCCACATTGGTGATGGTGATGGTGTACGCAAACATGAACAAACCACCGTTGGGGTTGGATTGCTCGGGCAGGTATTGGGGAAGAACGTCGACTTGGAATTTATAGCGCTGCATGGGGTGATTTTGGATGAAATAATCACCCCATGACCAGCCCTCGCCCAAAATTCAACATCGCCCCCTCCATCTTGTCTGCCGACTTCGCCCGTTTGGGTGACGAGGTGAAAAACGTCATTGCCGCAGGCGCTGATTGGATTCACTTTGACGTGATGGACAACCACTATGTGCCCAACCTCACGTTTGGCCCCATGATTTGCCAAGCCTTGAAGCCTCACGCCCAAACACCCGCTGGCGTGGCGGTGCCGATGGACGTGCATTTGATGATTTCGCCCGTGGACGCTTTGGCCGCGTCCTTTGCCCAGGCTGGTGCGGACTACATCAGCTTTCACCCCGACGCCAGCGCCCATGTGCACCGCAGCATCCAAGCCATTAAGAGCCAGGGCGTGAAAGCGGGCTTGGTGTTCAACCCCGCCGAGCCGTTGGATGTGTTGGAATGGACGATTGACGAGATTGACCTCATCCTCATCATGAGCGTCAACCCTGGCTTTGGTGGCCAAAGCTTTATTGATTCCGCCTTGCGCAAAGTCGAGTTGGCGCGTCAATGGATTGAGCGCAGCGGCAAAGACATTCGCCTCGAGGTGGACGGCGGTATCAAACCCGACAATATCCGCCAAGTGGCCGACGCCGGCGCCGACACGTTTGTGGCGGGCAGCGCGATTTTTGGCAAGCCCGACTACAAATCGGTGATTGACCACATGCGGGTGGCTTTGACCTAGGCCTTGTCTCGCGTCGCGCCTGCGACCGCGGCTAGGGTTAACCAAACTGGTTGCAGGGGGCGAGATAAGGTTTAATAGCGGGTCATTTCTGATTCAGACATATCCAGCTGAAGTAGTTATTAACAAAGGTAGAAGTCGAATGTCACTCACGATGGGAATTCCCGCCGAAATATCCCCAGGCGAGGCGCGTGTCGCCGTGACGCCAGAAACGGCCAAAAAATTGATCGCACAAGGCCACACCGTGCGTGTGCAAGCGGGTGCAGGCGTTGCAGCCAGCTTGCCTGACGCGGCTTTCGAGGCGGTTGGCGCGCACATCGTGGACGCTGCGGGAGCTTGGGCCTCAGATTTGGTGCTCAAAGTTCGTGCACCAGAGTCAGCCGAGGCCTCGCACATCAAATCCGGCAGCACGGTCATTGGCATGTTGGAGCCCTTCAACGCCGAAGGCTTGCAGCGCTTGGCCTCAGCCGGCGCAACGGGCTTCGCGCTGGAGGCCGCACCGCGCACCACCCGTGCGCAAAGCATGGACGTGCTGTCAAGCCAAGCCAATATCGCTGGTTACAAAGCTGTCATGCTGGCCGCAGACAAATACCAACGCTTTTTCCCCATGCTCATGACAGCCGCCGGCACGGTCAAGGCCGCACGCGTGGTCATCCTCGGTGTGGGCGTGGCGGGCTTGCAAGCCATTGCCACGGCCAAGCGTTTGGGCGCGGTGATTGAAGCCACGGATGTGCGCCCCAGCGTGAAAGAACAAGTCGAGTCACTCGGTGCCAAGTTCATCGATGTGC
>JAVLFR010000299.1:0-5650 GCA_046052785.1 Limnohabitans sp.
AAGGCTTCAGCCAATTTCAAAATAGCGCCTTCGCCCAAGTCACCCTTGTCGCCTTCCAAGGCGAGCTTGGCTGAGCCATGGATGATGGGGGTGGTGTCGCCTGGGAAGTCATACTTGTCGAGCAACTCGCGCACTTCCATCTCAACTAATTCGAGCAATTCTGCGTCGTCAACCATGTCGCACTTGTTCAAGAACACGATGATGTAAGGCACACCCACTTGGCGCGCCAACAAAATGTGCTCGCGGGTCTGAGGCATAGGGCCGTCAGCAGCAGAACACACCAAAATGGCGCCGTCCATCTGAGCCGCGCCAGTGATCATGTTTTTCACATAGTCAGCGTGGCCAGGGCAGTCCACGTGCGCGTAGTGACGGTTTTCAGTCTCGTACTCCACGTGCGCGGTATTGATCGTGATGCCGCGTGCCTTTTCTTCGGGAGCCGCATCAATTTGGTCGTAAGCCTTCGCTTCGCCGCCAAACTTGGCTGACAAGATCGTGGTGATCGCTGCAGTCAAGGTCGTCTTGCCGTGGTCAACGTGACCAATCGTGCCCACGTTCACGTGGGGCTTGGTACGTTCAAATTTTCCTTTTGCCATTTCTTTTCTCCAAAGAGCAGTGCCCGTGTACAGGTTTTATGTCTGCACGATGCTGCTGATTCGCCCCGCACGGGTGACAGGGCGGCGCATCGTCGCAGACAGGAAATTTCTAATCAGTCAATCCAGCCTGATTAGTCGGGTCAGAGCAAACTTGCCTGCGCAAATTCGATCCGCCCCTCTGGTTTTATTTGGCGCGCGCAGCCACAATGGCTTCAGCCACGTTACGAGGAGCTTCGGCGTAATGCTTGAACTCCATCGTGTACGTAGCGCGGCCTTGCGACATGGAGCGCAGGGTGGTGGAGTAGCCAAACATTTCAGACAATGGCACTTCAGCTTTAATCGCTTTGCCGCCGCCGACCATGTCGTCCATGCCTTGCACCATGCCGCGACGTGAGGACAAGTCGCCCATCACACTGCCGGCATAGTCTTCAGGCGTTTCCACTTCCACCGCCATCATGGGCTCCAAAATCACGGGCTGCGCCTTGCGGCAACCTTCTTTGAAACCAAAGATGGCAGCCATCTTGAAAGCCATTTCGTTCGAGTCCACGTCGTGGTATGAACCGAAGTGCAAAGTGACCTTGACGTCAACAACGGGGTAACCCGCCAACACGCCCTGACCCAACGCTTCGATCACGCCTTTTTCGACGGCAGGGATGTATTCGCGAGGCACCACACCGCCTTTGATGGCGTCAACAAATTCGAAACCTTTGCCAGCCTCTTGGGGCTCAACTTTGAGCACCACGTGACCGTATTGGCCCTTACCACCCGATTGACGGACGAATTTGCCTTCGGCTTCTTCGACGGTTTTACGGATGGTTTCGCGGTAGGCCACTTGAGGCTTGCCCACGTTGGCTTCCACGCCGAATTCACGCTTCATGCGGTCGACAATAATTTCCAAGTGCAATTCGCCTTGACCGCCAATGATGGTCTGGCCTGACTCTTCGTCGGTTTGCACGCGGAAAGAAGGATCTTCTGCAGCCAGACGCGACAAAGCCATGCCCATTTTTTCTTGGTCGGCTTTGGTCTTTGGCTCAACCGCCTGGCGAATCACGGAGTCAGGGAACACCATGCGCTCCAAAGTGATGACTGCTGCAGGGTCGCACAAGGTTTCACCCGTCGTGACATCTTTCAAACCCACGCAAGCAGCGATGTCGCCCGCGCGGATTTCGTCAACTTCTTCACGGTTGTTGGCGTGCATTTGCACGATACGACCGATACGCTCTTTCTTGCCGCGCACCGAGTTGTAAACCGTGTCGCCCTTTTTCAAAACGCCAGAGTAAACGCGCACAAAAGTCAATTGACCCACAAATGGATCGGTCATCAACTTGAATGCCAAAGCAGAGAATTTTTCGTTGTCATCCGCTGCACGGATCACTTCCTTTTCGTCCTCGTCAAAGCCCTTGATGGCTTTCACATCCAAAGGAGAAGGCATCAACTCAAGCACGGCATCGAGCATGCGCTGAACGCCTTTGTTCTTAAAGGCCGTGCCACACAACATGGGCTGAATTTCGCTGTTGATGGTGCGCACACGCAAGCCGTGTGTGATTTCTTCTTCCGTCAAGTCACCCTCTTCGAGGTACTTGTTCATCAACTCTTCAGAGGCTTCAGCCGCGGCTTCCACCATCTTTTCGCGCCACTCTTTGGCCTGCTCGACCAGATTGGCAGGAATCTCTTCAAACGTGAACTTCATGCCTTGAGAGGCCTCGTCCCAAATGATGGCCTTCATCTTGCGAAGGTCAACCACGCCCGTGAAGTTTTCTTCAGCGCCGATAGGAATCACGATAGGCACTGGATTGGCCTTAAGGCGCAATTTCATCTGCTCGACAACTTTGAAAAAGTTGGCGCCCGTGCGGTCCATCTTGTTCACAAAGGCCAAACGAGGCACTTTGTATTTGTTGGCCTGACGCCAAACGGTTTCGGATTGGGGTTGAACACCACCCACCGCACAATAAACCATGCAAGCGCCGTCGAGCACGCGCATGGAACGCTCAACTTCAATTGTGAAGTCCACGTGGCCGGGGGTGTCGATGATGTTGATGCGGTGATCTTCAAAAGAGCCATCCATGCCCTTCCAAAAACAAGTCGTAGCAGCAGACGTGATCGTGATGCCACGCTCTTGCTCTTGCTCCATCCAGTCCATGGTGGCTGCGCCATCATGAACTTCACCGATCTTGTGGTTCACACCGGTATAAAAAAGAATACGCTCTGTCGTGGTGGTTTTACCAGCGTCAATGTGCGCTGAAATACCAATGTTGCGATAGCGCTCAATAGGGGTACTGCGGGCCATTTTTTACCTTTGAATTTAGAAGCGGAAGTGGCTGAATGCCTTGTTGGCTTCGGCCATGCGGTGAACTTCGTCACGCTTTTTCATGGCACCGCCACGACCTTCGGACGCTTCCAACAACTCGTTGGCCAAGCGCAAAGCCATGGACTTTTCACCGCGCTTGCGAGCGGCTTCTTTCAACCAGCGCATGGACAAAGCCAAGCGACGGACAGGGCGAACTTCAACGGGCACCTGATAGTTGGCACCACCCACGCGGCGGGATTTGACTTCCACCATGGGTTTGACGTTGTTGATGGCCACATTGAACAACTCGAGCGGATCTTTGCCCGACTTCTGTTCGATTTGCTCCAAGGCACCATAAATGATGCGCTCAGCAACAGCTTTCTTGCCGCCCTCCATGATCACGTTCATGAATTTGGACAGCTCAACATTGCCGTATTTAGGATCCGGCAAGATTTCACGTTTAGGGACTTCGCGACGACGTGGCATAGTTTCACCTCATATTGCTTCAGTTGGCACTCTTTCGAGCGCCTGGAAAGTCATCAAGACTTCCACTTACTCGACCCACACCCAACACGGATGCTTCGGGTCACTTCGTTTTGCATCGTCTGCCTGACGACCAAAACACCGATTTGCGAATTAAGCCTCGCTAAGGCTGGGGGCTGATTAAGCCTTCTTAGGACGCTTAGCGCCGTATTTAGAACGCGACTGCTTGCGGTCTTTGACGCCTTGCAAATCGAGAGAGCCGCGAACGATGTGGTAACGCACACCTGGCAAGTCTTTGACACGACCGCCGCGCACGAGCACGACGCTATGCTCTTGTAAGTTGTGACCTTCACCGCCGATGTACGAGATGACCTCGAACCCGTTGGTCAAGCGAACTTTGGCCACTTTACGCAGCGCAGAGTTTGGCTTCTTAGGCGTCGTGGTGTACACACGGGTGCACACGCCACGGCGTTGTGGAGAGTTTTGCATCGCAGGGCTTTTTGACTTGGTCGTTTCGACCTCGCGCCCCTGACGCACCAGTTGATTGATGGTTGGCATTGAAAAACGTCCCTAAACGTTTGAATTAAAAAGAAAACGTGAATCCCTTCGGAGATTCCGAAAAGCCTTCTAGTGTATCAGCTTCAAATGGGGAGAGCCTATATAGGCCAAAATGACTCAAAGCGGGCTACTTCACCCACAAACGCAACGCATCCCATGCGCGGCCCAAGAAGCCAGTTTGCTCGACCGTCTCCAAGACCAACAATGGCACCTCGACCAAGGGCTTTTGATCGAGGGTGACTTTCAAAGCGCCCACAGTTTGCCCGCGATTGAGTGGCGCCACCAAAGGCTCTGGGCGCGCCACTTGGGTTTGGATGCGGCCAGCGGTCCCCGCAGGCACCGCCACCACGATGGGCGCAAATCGACCCAGTTTGACTTGGTTCCCCTGTCCCTTCCACACATTCGGGGTGACCACGGCTTGGTTCGCCTCAAACAATTTGATGGCGTCAAAGGCGGTGTAGCCCCAATTGAGCAGCTTTTGCGTTTCGGTCGCGCGTGCGTTTTCACTTGAAGCCCCCAACACAATCGACAACATACGGCGCTGACCCACACCAGGCGCATCGCGTTTGGCCGTGGCGATCAAACAAAAACCTGCGGCATCGGTGTGGCCCGTTTTTAGGCCGTCCACGCTGGGGTCGCGAAACAGCAATAAGTTACGGTTACTCTCATTGGCGGCTGGAGTGCCTGGGTAACGGTACTTTTTGATGGCGTAGTAGCCCACATAGTCAGGGAAGTCTTGCATCAAGCGGCTTGCCAGAATACTCAGGTCACGCGCGGTGGTGGTGTGGCCGGGCTCAGTTAATCCCTCTGGGTTCTTGTAACCGGTAGAGGTCATGCCCAGCACCTTGGCTTGGGCATTCATCATTTGGACGAAATGCTCCACCGTCCCCCCCACGCCCTCGGCCAAAGCGATGGTGGCGTCATTGCCCGACTGCACGATCATCCCTTTGATCAGGTCTTCCACAGGCACCTTCATCTTAGGATCGATGAACATGCGAGAGCCGGGCATTTTCCAAGCCCGCTCACTCACCCCCAAGGCTTGCGGCAGACTGATTTTTTTGGCCTTGAGCGCATCAAAAACAATGTAGGCCGTCATCAACTTGGTCAAAGAAGCGGGCTCAATCGGCTTGTCAGCATCTAATTCGGCCAGCGTTTGCTGCGCCGTCAAGTCCACCAGCATATAGGCGCGCGCCGCAATTTCAGGAGGTTGCGGCACTTGGGCTTGCACCTGAGATACAACCATCAAACCCAGCAACAAGCCGATAAGTGTGGTGCGCAGAGTTCGTGTCATGGCAATCTTCAATTGAAAAAACAGATTCAGAAATAAGTGCAGCGTCAACACCTCACACCCGTGCGCGGCCACGGGGCCTAGCTTTGCAAATGGCGTACCACCAAACTCTTGAGAAGCGGCAATTGTCCATGAAAGAAATGACCACCTCCTGGCACCACCGTCACGGGCAGGTTTTGCGGACGCGCCCAATCCATCACTGAGGACAGCGACACCGTGTCATCTTGCTCGCCGTGGATGACCAAAGTTTTGTCATGCAACGCTGGTGCTATGGGCGCCACCGTGAAGCGCTGTGCCGCCGTGCCGACCAAGATAACTTTTTCAATCTCGCGCTGCGCCTGCAAGTCAGCCAAAGCGTGGCTGACCACGAATGAACCAAACGAAAAGCCGGCCATGGCCAATGGGCCCGTGGGCGACACCTGCGCCACCACACGCAAAAAA
>JAVLFR010000300.1:0-15403 GCA_046052785.1 Limnohabitans sp.
CCCTGGTGGGGGGAGGGCGACAACAAGGTGGCCGCGTATTTCTTGTGTGCCAATCGTGGCAAGCGCTCAGTCGCCATCGATCTCTCTAGTGCTGAAGGTGCCCGTCAAATTAGGCAGCTGGTCGTTGATGCTGACGTCTTGATAGAAAACTACAAAGTTGGACAACTGTCTAAATACGGATTGGATGCGCCAACATTACGAGCGCTTAATCCGCGATTGATTTACTGCGCCATCACGGGCTATGGCCAGAGCGGACCGCTGTCAAAAAAGGCTGGCTATGACTTTGCAATTCAGGCAGAAGCGGGACTGATGAGCGTGACTGGGGAAAAAGATGGCGAACCTCAAAAAGTAGGCGTTGCGGTGACCGACCTCATGACAGGCGTCTACGCCACAACGGCTATTCTTGCTGCGCTGCATGAAAGGCATGCCACGGGGCATGGGCGTTACATTGACGCCTCTTTATTTGATGTGCAAGTGGCCATGTTGGCCAACCAAGCGAGCAATGAGTTAGTTGGTGGCACGCATCCCACGCGAATGGGTAATGCGCATCCCAATATCGTTCCGTATCAGGTGTTTGCCACGCATGATGGTCACATGGTGCTGGCGATTGGGAATGATGGTCAATTCGAGCGCTTTTGTCGTGTCGTGGGTTATCCAGAAGTTGCTGCTGATGATTTGTATAAAACGAATCCGAGTCGCGTTAAGAATCGAAAAGAGTTAGTTGCGCTAATTTCGGCATGGCTAATAGATCGTACAACTGCCGCGTGGCAGACGCTACTCGACGAAGCGGGTGTACCTTGTTCTCCGATTTTGGATGTGGAGCAGGTCATGCAACATCCGCATGTCCTAGCGCGCGGCATGTTGCTCGCCGCGCAGGACAAAGTTGTTCCGCCAATGGTGGCTAATCCAATGTTGATGGATGGTCATCGTATGACAGCCCAGATTTCACCGCCAGTGCTGGGCTCTGGAGATTGTGCTTGGGTGCCTGTGAGTAAATAAATTGCGCTCAACAGGGTAATCCATGATATGCGTAATTTTAAAATTATGCATAAAATCTAAACCATGGATAAAAGCATAAAGCCAACAGCAATTGAGCAGGCATTGACATCGCTAAGACACGATGTTTTGTCCTTGTCATTCATGCCTGGCACGAAACTGAAGGTTGAAGAACTTCAACAGGCATACGGACTGTCATCAAGCCCGCTGAGGGAGGCCTTGAACAGACTCTCAGAAGAGGGGTTGGTCAGAGCTGATGATCGACGAGGGTTTCGCGTTGCATCTGTTTCTGAGGAAGATTTGTGCGACATCACACGCATGCGGTTGCTCGTGGATTTGCCTGCGCTTGAAGAGTCAATGAAAAACGGGACGGACGCCTGGGAGGCGCAAGTAGTTGCCAGCTTCCACTTGCTTGAAAAAGTTGAAGTTCGTTTGCCGGAAGGTCCCGTCGTTCTTGACCCCGAGTGGAGTGAGTTGCACAAGTCATTTCATGCCGCCTTACTCAGTGCATGTGATTCTGAGCGGCTTGTCGCTAGCAGCCGAAGCTTGTTTGATCAAGCAGAGCGTTATCGCCACATTTCTGCTCGCTACAGAACTGTGGTCAAGCGCAAAAGTGAGGAACACAAGTTGCTCATGCGTGCCGTACTCAAGCGCGATATCGAAACAGCATGCCATCTACATCAAGAGCATGTGCTGAGTACACAAAAAAATGCATTGAAGGCCTTGGCCTTATGGGCCAAAGATACACACTAATTTCTGGGGACAACTATGTTGAAAGTTACGCGGCCTACGCCTTCTCACTTTGGAATCTTTGTCACTGATGTGGAGAAGATGGTCAGTTTTTATAAAACCGTCTTTGGCCTGACAGAGACGGACAGAGGCATTGGTAAAACGTTCAAGGCCCCTCTGGTATTTCTGAGTGCCAGTCCAGATCAGCACCATCAGTTGGTGATTGCAGGGGGTCGTCCCGTGGAGGCCACTTTCAGCACGGTCATGCAACTGTCATTTGCTGTGCCAAACATTCAGTCTCTCAGAGACATCAAAAAAATTGCTGCTGAACATGGTGCGACTCGCATCCTGCCGCTCAATCACGGTAATGCCTTGTCGGTCTATTTTGCAGATCCTGAAGGCAATACGGTTGAGATTTACATCGATATGCCGTTTTACATTTCACAACCGCATGGTGACCCCTTGGATCTTGACAAGGATGATGAAACCTTGCTTCGTGAAACTGAAGAAATTTGCCGCAATGACCCCAGCTTCAAGCTTATAGAGGACTGGCGTGCTGAAGTATTCAAGTAATTCGACATTCATTTCAAATTTTTATCAACAAGGACCCAATCCATGAAACTTTTATCTTTTATTTTCCAAGGCCGAACCACCTGGGGCGCAGTGGTAGGTCAAGACGATGTCGTTGACCTTGGCAAGGCATTTCCCCAGTATGCTAATTTGGCGCAATACATTGGATCAGGGGCTTACTTAGAAGCTAGCCAGCATGTTGCTGGAAAGACCCCTGATGCGAAACTGGCTCAAATTACATTTTTGCCTGTGATTCCAGAGCCCGAGAAAATTGTTTGTGCGGTTCGCAATTACATGGACCACCATCAAGAGGTGTTGGCTGCAGGCATGCATCGTGAATTGTCAGAGGAGCCACCGATCTTCTTGCGCGTATGGCGCTCACAAGTTGCGCACAATCAACCCATCATTTGCCCTCAGGTGTCTGATACCTTGGATTGGGAAGGTGAGTTGGCCGTGATCATTGGCAAGCCTGGACGTTTCATCACTGAAGAGAAAGCGTTTGAGCACGTGGCTGGCTACTCTTGCTACAACGATGGCAGTATCCGCGAATGGCAATTTCACGCGAAACAAATTGCGTCAGGTAAGAACTTTGAATCCACAGGTGGCTTTGGCCCTTGGATGGTGACAGCGGATGAGATTGCGCCTAACCAAGAGCTCAAGCTGATCACGCGTTTGAATGGTGAGGTCGTTCAATCTAGTCACACGGGCCATATGATTTTCTCAATCGCAAAGCTGATCAGCTATGCCTCAACCATTTTTACATTGGTACCTGGCGATGTGATTGCTACGGGGACACCAGCTGGCGTGGGCTGGAGCCGTAAGCCACAAAAGTTCATGAAGCCGGGAGACATCTGCGAAGTTGAGATTGAACATATCGGCACCTTGATCAATCCGATTGCTGCCCAAGCTTAACTGGCATGCAAGTTGTTCGCGTTCACCAACCAGGTGGGCCTGAGGCGTTATGCATTGAGCAATTGCCTCTTCCGTCTCCAGGACCGGGTGAGGTAAGAGTTAAAGCCCATGCCATTGGCGTGGGACGACCTGACGTGTTGATACGCCAGGGTACTTACAAATGGATGCCCCCTTTGCCTGCGATTCCGGGTGCTGAACTGGCCGGTGTTGTGGATTCAGTGGGTGAACGGGTCATCTCACTCAAGTTGGGTGATCGAGTTTTGGTAAGTTCGCGTGATCTGGCGCAACGAGGTGGTTGCTACGTACAAAGCATCGTGGTCCCAGAGGACGCACCTTACCTTTTGCCTGAAGCGATATCGTTCAACGATGCAGTCAGCTTGCCAAATTTGCAACTTGCTTTAGCCTTGATGCAGGCTGCTAGCCTTGGTCATTCGCCCATACCTGGCACCGTTTTAATCACTGGTGCTGCGGGCGGTGTGGCCACGATGCTTTCACAAGTCGCACGACATAACGGATTTAAAACCATCGGCACTGCCAGAACCGAGGATAAGAAAAACTTTGCGTTATCGAACGGTTTTGATGTGATTCTTGATGCGAATCCATTGACGCTTGTTGAGCAAGTCATGTCGGCAACTGGCAATCAGGGCGTGAACTTGGTTTACGACCACTTGGGTGGTGCCATTTTTCCTGCATGCATTCGCAGCTTAAGTCCTTTGGGTCTCGCCATTTCTTACAACATCATCACGGGAAAGCCGGATGCAGATGTATTTGGCCTGCTTCGGGAACTGCTTGGAAGAAGCCTAGGTATACGTTGCTTTTCAATGCATACGTTTGATGAAGATAAAGACAACCGACGAAACATGATGCGCAGCGCCATCGAGCTGATGGCGATGGGGCATGTTAAAGCCCCTGCTTCATGTGTCATGAAGTTCAGTCAGGTCGCGCAAGCGCACGAAATTCTTGATCAGGGACTGACGTTAGGCAAGATAGTTTTAAACCCCCACTAAGAGGGATTTTTTAATAATCACAGGAGACAAACCATGAAACAACACGTTGCAAAATCTTTATTAAAAACCCTTTCGCTCTCATTTGCACTTTTATCGCCAATGATGAGTGGTGCCCAAACTTATCCAGACAAAAATATCAAAATTTTGCAGGGATTTGCGCCTGGCGGGAACGCAGATGCCATCGCTAGAGCTGTGGGCTCAGAAATTTCAAAAGGACTCGGACAGGCAGTTGTTGTTGAGGCTCAAGCTGGGGCTGGCGGCACCATTGCCGCTGGCACAGTTTCTAAATCTAAACCAGATGGTTACACCCTGCTGTTAGCGACGGGCGGGCATGCTGTTGCAGGAGCGCTTTACAACAACCTAAGCTACAAGACAGTGCAAGATTTCGAGATGATTAGCACCATCACCTATTTCCCATTCTTGATGGTTGTTTCTTCTGAAGGAAAAATGACCAACTTGCCAGCACTGATGGCACAAGCAAAAGCCAATCCTGGAAGCATTGCTTATGGAACTGCGGGTATTGGATCGACACATCATTTGGCAGGTGAGCTGTTTGCCAGTATGGCCAAATTAGATTTGTTGCATGTGCCCTATCGCGGTGATGCAGGTTCAATTACTGCACTTTTAGCAGGGGATGTGCCGTTTATCATTGCGCCCCCTACGGCTGTTCTTTCTAACATCAAGGCTGGAAAACTCAAGGCAATTGCGGTCACTGGTCCGCAGCGCTGGGCGGGCATGCCTGATGTCCCCACTGTTGCTGAGCAAGGTGTTGCTGGCTACGACGTCAGATCTTGGGCTGGGTTGATGGCGCCTGCCGGTACACCTCGTCCAATTGTTGATCGACTCAACGTTGAAGTGCTGAAGTCTTTGCAGCTTGCCAATATCAAGTCTCGCCTTGAAGAAATGGGTGGCGATGTTCGTGGCAGTACGCCAGAAGAAATGAAAGCCATGGTCGCGTCTGAAACACAAAAGTGGACTCAGGTGGTAAACAACGCCAAGATTCCTAAACAATAAATTTAAAAAGGAAGAGCATGTCTTTAATCAAAATCCGCAAACGTAGCCTCATTATTGAAACTCAATTTCATGAAGGAGGCCCCGTCACGGACGTGCCACTCAAGCTTGCCGCTTCATGTGCGGTTATTGAAAATCCTTATGCAGGTCACTATGAACCAGACCTCATGCCATTTATGGCTGAGTTGCGTTCACTTGGAACTTTGCTGGCACAAGAATTGGTAGACACGCTGGGCAAAGAAAACATTGAAATTTACAGCAAAGCTGCAATCGTTGGCGTGAACGGCGAAATGGAACACGGCGCTGTTTGGCATGAAGCGGGTGGTTGGGCCATGCGCGCAGTGCTCGGTGAACCAAAAGCCATGGTGCCTGCGAATAAAGCAGTGGCTGGCGCTGGCTATCGCTTGATGGTTCCGCTTCACTACATCCATGCTAGCTACGTTCGCAGTCATTTCAACAGCATGGAAGTTGGTATCCAGGATGCGCCTCGTCCCAACGAAATCTTATTTGCTTTGGTGATGGGAACCGGAGGTCGCGTTCATTCTCGACTCGGGGGCTTAACCAAAGAGGCTGTTTCTGCGCACGACGGCTTGCGCTAAACCGTGACCTCCGCTATTTTTATAAAGTGAGATATGTAATGACCTTTAAAGTACTGGCAATTTCAGGAAGTCTTCGAAAAAACTCTACAAATACATTTGCTTTAAAGGCGTTGCAAAAAATTGCGCCATCAGACATCGTGATCGAAATTGCAAATATTGCTGATGTGCCTCTGTACAACGGTGATTTGCATGAGCTGGGTGAGCCCCAAGCTGTCATTGAGCTGAAAATGAAAATTCGTCAAGCTGACGCAGTTGTCATTGCAACGCCGGAATACAACTTTTCAGTGCCTGCGGTTTTGAAAAATGTGCTGGATTGGGTATCACGCCCACCTGAGCCGCCATTCAATGAGAAACCTGTGGCAATTTTGGGTGTTTCACCGGGGCCGGTAGGGACTGCCCGGGCTCAATATCATCTGCGACAAGTTCTGGTGTTTATGAATACGTTTACCTTGAACAAGCCAGAAGTGTTTATCAATCATTCATCTCAAAAATTTGACCTCAATGGCGATTTGACAGATGAAACCACCAAGAAATTTTTACTCGACCAACTTTTGGCACTTAAGACGTTGGCAATTCGTGTGAAAGTCTAAGATGAGTCTGATTGATTCTTTAGTCGGTGTTTTCAGTGGCAAGATCATTCGTGAACCTCACGACATGGCTGCTTACCTCACCGACTGGAGGGGTAAGTGGACAGGCGTTGCGATTGCTGTCGTTCAGCCTGACAGCACAGAGGATGTGGCGTCAGTTGTCCGGTGGTGTCACGAGCACAGTGTGTCCATCGTGCCTCAAGGTGGCAATACGGGTTTATCGGGTGGCGCGACGCCAAGTGCTACCGGTCTTAATGTGGTTCTCTCGCTAACCCGTATGAATAAGGTGAGAGAAATTGATGTTTTGAACAACACCATATCACTTGATGCGGGGGTCACATTGCTATCGGTGCAGCAAGCTGCTGAGGATGTACAAAAACTTTTCCCACTCAGCTTAGCGGCCGAAGGGACTTGCACGATTGGCGGTAACTTGGCGACCAATGCTGGAGGCGTTCAAGTTCTGAGGTACGGCAATACACGCGATTTGTGCTTAGGCCTCGAAGTCGTGACGGCGGATGGCAGTGTTTGGAATGGTATGAAGTCCCTGAGAAAGGACAATACCGGGTATGACTTGAAAAATATTTTCATTGGTAGTGAAGGTACCTTAGGTGTCATCACAGGTGCAACATTTAAGTTGTTTGAAAAACCAAAAAGTAAAGTTGTGTCATTCATTGCACTTGCCCATCCAAGTGCAGCACTGCGGTTGCTCAAGCTAGCGCAAGAACTTCACGCCAATGAATTGACTGCTTTTGAGTTGATGAGTGATGAATGCATTCGACTGGTTGAAAAACATGTTGATGCGGCGCGATTGCCGTTGGCTTCTCGGTCAGAATGGTACGTACTACTTGAGTTGTCAGGTTCTTGTGATGAGCAAGCGCTCTCAGCTCGGATTGAAAGTTTGCTAGAAATTGCCATGCAAAATGATTGGATAGCCGATGCCGCCATTTCATCTTCCATGGCGCAATTCAATGCAATTTGGGCTTTGCGTGAAGATATTTCAGAAGCGCAAGCTGCTGAAGGTAAGACAATCAAACACGATATTTCGTTGCCTATTTCTGTGATTCCACAGTTCATCGAGCAGGTGACCCAGCAATTGCTAGATCGTTTTTCTAGTATCCGAATGGTCGTGTTTGGCCATTTGGGGGATGGAAATTTGCATTTCAATCTGTCGCCAGCTTCTGGTTTAGAAAAATCACAGATCGAAGCTTTCACAGGAATTGAGGCTGAAGTCAATGAGCTCGTTCACGATGCAGTCAATGCCCTCCAAGGCTCTATCTCAGCTGAGCATGGCTTGGGCGTTTTAAGGCGTGATGAAGCTTCTCGCTACAGGAGCGAGACAGAGCAAAGGCTGATGGAAACCTTGAAAAAATCATTGGATCCAAAGAATTTAATGAATCCCGGCAAGGTTATTTCTTGACCGCTTTTTGGCATTTGGGTTTGATTTTGTTAAAAACTTTTTAAATGCTTAAGCCCCTGTGCACAGATCAGGGGGATGCCCAAAATTTGCGGTCACTGTTGTGGAATATTGGCCTCTTGGACTACTTTTTTCCATTTGCCAATTTGCGTTTGGACATACTGTTTCATGTCCAAGCTATTAGCGGATGGACTTGCCAGACCACCGGTCCCTTCGAGCTGTTTGATCACGGCAGGGTCTGCCAGTACTTTCAGCGTGGCGGCATGGATCTTTTGTGCCACAGCAGCAGGTAAGCCTTTAGGGGCGGCCAGCGCTGTCCAAGAGTTGACATCAAAGTCTTTGACCGCTTCACGCAAGGGCGCCACACCAGGTAGGAATGGCGATTGTTCAACTGAGGTGACACCTAAAGCCCGCAGTTTTCCGCTATCGATCTGAGCTTTGGTGACCGTCACGGAATCGAACATGAGATCGACTCTGCGAGTGAGAACATCTTGCAGTGGTGCTGCGCCACCTCGGTAAGGTATGTGGTTCATTTGTACACCCGCGAGCGACTGAAACAGCTCACCCGACAAGTGCTGGGTGGAGCCAACTCCCACCGAGCTGTAACTCACGGTCCCAGGCTGAGATTTGGCAACGCGCACCACATCGCCAACTGTCTTAAATGGGCTGTCGCTGGCTGTAGCAAGAACAAAGGGAAAGCGCGTCACCATCGACAGCCAGTCAAAATCTTCCACGGGGTCAAAGCTTTGTGACTTGTACATCGCAGCTGATACCGCATGCCCACCTGTGAGCAAAATCAAGGTGTAGCCATCTGGACGCGCTCGCGCAACGGCTGCGCTGGCCAAGTTACCACCTGCTCCGGTCTTGGCTTCAACAACCACAGCCTGTCCTAATTCCCGCGATAAACCTTGGGCCATGATGCGCGCAATCGTGTCAGCATTGCCTCCAGCTGCAAAGCCTTGAATGAGTGTGATCGGCTTATCGGGAAAGCCTTGCGCCATCGCCAGTGGCATGCCGATCAACATTGAGAAGCAAAAAAGTGTTGTGCGAATCATGTGTGTCTCCTTGGTTTTTTAGATAGCTACAGACTTAAGCCTGTGGTTACTCATCGTGCTTTGTCGTGACAAGCGGGCTATGACGCTGTGACCAATCGTGGGTCTTGTCCCAAAGAGCCAGTACTTCTGGCGCCTCATTCACAAACTGTTGAAGTCTGACGGGATCGTGGCAAGTGCGGGCGGTCAGCTCTAAGCGGTGTCCCGAAGGGTCGAAAAAATAAATGGAGGTGATGAAGTCGTCATGGTTGGTCGGGCCCACCACTTTTAAGCCCTTCAATTCAAGGTCTTCTTTTGCTTTTAAAAGCGTGGGCACATCCTGAACTTCGAAAGCAAAGTGTTGAATCCAGCCCGGCGTATTGGCATCTCGTCCAGATTTCTCGCCTTCGTCAAGCGGACACTCAAAAAAAGCAATATTGCTGCCATCTTCCATCTCTAAAAAAATATGTACATGAGGGCTGTATTTGCCAGTCGATGGCACATGGTCATCGCCCATCGCATGAGAAAACTTCAAGCCTAAAACCTGGGTGTAGAAGTCTACGGTTTCTTTGGCATCCGCACAACGAAAAGCCGCATGGTGTAGTTTCTTGCAAAGCATACTGTTTCCCATTTAGATGGTTGTAGTGATTTTGGCGCAGTCAGTTAGAACTTGCCAAGGGGTTCAACCTTTTGCTACTGTGTTGTCTATAGCGCCAAACAAGGAGGCACCCTTGGCATCCAACATGTCGATGCGAATGCGGTCCCCAACTTTTAACCAAGGCGTAGTCGCTTTACCATCGCGCAATTCTTCATCTGCGCGTTTTTCAGCCAAACAGGCATAACCTGTTTGCGGATCCAAGTTGGAGACTGCCCCAGCGCCAATAATGGTTCCAGCGCTCAAGGAGCGAGTGCGTGCCGCGTGAGCAATTAAGGTGGGGTAGGTGAAGAACATGTCTCGCCCTGTGTTGGCGCATCCCATGGGACTGTCATTGATGTAAGACAAGATAGGCATGTTCAACTTTTCGCCATCCCAAAACGGACCTAGTTCATCAGGGGTCAGGGCCACAGGTGAAAATGCGCTGGTGGGCTTGGCCTGCATGAACCCAAAACCCTTGGGCAACTCGGTTCGCGTCAGCGTGCGTAAGGTGTAATCGTTCAGCAGCATCAATAACTTGATGTGACGGCTGGCTTCACTCGCAGGTGTTCCCATGGGGACATCATCGACGACGACTGCGAGTTCAGCTTCGTAGTCAAGCCCCAAAGTTTCATCAGTGATGAGCATGGGCTCGCGTGGCCCGATAAAACGGTCTGACAAGCCTTGATACATGAGCGGCTCAGTTTTGTAGTTCGGTGGCATTTCAGCACCACGTGCTTTGCGCGCCTTTTCCATGTGGTGCAAATAAACTGAACCGTCTAGAAATTGGAATGCACGCGGCAAGGGGCTGGCCAACAATGCGGGGTCGACCGTGAAAGTGTTGGCCAAGGTGCCAGACTCCAGTTGGGCCGACACAGCCTGCAACAAATGTTCAACTTCCGCCCATCGCTCGATGGCTTCTTGCATCGTGCCTGCGATGTGAGTCACTTTGACGCCACGCAAGAGATTGCGGCTCACAACGATGAGTTCGCCATCTCGCCCGGCTTGTTTCAAGCTTGCTAGTTTCATGCTGTCCGTCTCCGATAGGTGTTATTGCAGATTCTGAAGTGAGCATGAAAAATGCCCGACTAATTTTCCACTGAACGGAAATTACTTGTGGTTTTCTGTCTTTCCCCGCTGCCAAAACTCAAGGCGCATGGCGTGCCCATTGATGGCTTCGAAGTGCCTTTTCTATGGTGCTGGTGGCTTGCTCCAGTCCATTCAGCAGCAAATCAATGCGTGCTGGTGTCATCCGACTGTTCACGCCAGCAATGGTGACGGCTCCGAAAACTTGCCCAAGGCTATCTTTGAATGATTTTCCGAAAGCGGTGACACCTGGGGTGATGCGGTTTTTGATCACCGCATAGCCTTGTTGCTGTGCTTGCGCCATCGACTCACGCAGTTCGGTCTGGGGAAACTTCCATTCGGTCTCAATCGACGGCATCACCACCTTCAACACGTCTTCGATTTCATCGGGGTTCATGGCCGCCAAGATGGCTAATCCGCCCGCACCCAATCCTAGGGGCCTACGGCTACCCATCTGCAGTGTCACCACCCGCAATGTGCCAGGGCCTTGTTGAAAATCAATGCAAACTGCTTCACGCCCGCTGCGTTGTACCAGGTAAACGGTCTCAGCTGAACGCACAGCCAATTGCTGCATGGCAGGCCTGCAAAGTTCGCGCACGTCAAACTGCTGCGCCGCCACCAAACCCAATTCGTAAGACAAGGGCCCCAAAACGTAGGCTTGGCGATCATCCAACTGCATGACAAATCGCAATTTGATCATCTGTGCAAGAAGCCGGTGGACCGTGCTGTTGGGCAAGCTTGTACGCTGGGCCAAGGAGGTCAATGATGCACCACGTCTGCCAGCGGTGGCCAGCAAACGCAGCAAAGCCACACCGCGGGGTAACGGACCCTCATGCGTGAGATCTCCTGTGGCGGCGAGCAAGGGGGCTTCTGTTTTCATGGGTCTGAAATTATGTCATTCGGTCCTGTCTGGCTTGTGATTGACAGCATTCAAGATTTGTCTGACCCATTGGTTGTCTTTAGCAAGATGGCTGTGGCCGGCATTCAAATGCGTGCAGATGAAATCAACGCCCAAGGGGCAATTCACCAGATGCGACTTATGAAATGTATGCCGGTCGCGCTTGAGGCCTAGGCTGCTGGTTGTCACGACGTGTCGTGAAAGGGGGATGTATGACTTGATGAGCTGGGTATTTATACAGTATCATCAAATTTATGTCAGAAGCTTTAATTTCATCAAATCCACCCGTCCCCATCATCTCAGGCCCCATGTGGTTGGATGTATGTGGCTGGCTCGTGCCTGCAGGCTTTCCCTCCCCAGCAGCGGACCACACAGAAGAGCGCATAGACCTGAATAAGCAACTCATTCGCAACAAAGCCGCAACATACATCTTTAGGGTCAAGGGTGACTCGATGACGGGGGTGGGTATCTATGAGGGGGACGCGCTGCTAGTGGACCGCAGCATGGACCCCAAGCACAACCACATCGTGGTTGCGCAATTGAACAATGAGTTCACGGTCAAACGCCTTTATCGACGCGGTGGCGTGGTCAAACTGATAGCAGAAAATCCCATCTACCCACCTCGGCTCATCAAGGAAGAAGACGACTTCTTGGTGTGGGGTGTTGTGACCAATAACATCCATAAGCTGTGTTGAGATATGGCCCGAGCAGCAGTAAACCTTGTTGAGCACAAGATAGACCCAGACAGTCTCGCGGCATTGCCACGTACCTCTGGTGTTTACATCTTCAAAGGTGAGGGCACATTACCCTTGTATATCGGCAAGAGCGTTGACATCCGTAGCCGTGTGATGAGTCACCTGCGGACGCCAGATGAAGCCAATATGATTGCGCAGACGCGTCGCATCGACTTCATCGCGACCGCAGGAGAGATTGGGGCTTTATTGCTTGAGTCCCGAATGATCAAAGCGCAAAGCCCCTTGTTCAACCAACGTTTGCGACGCATCAGAACCTTGTGTTCCATTCGTTTGCGACAGACGGCAAAGGGCATCACACCAGAGATCGTGGACAGCAAGACCGTCAATCTTGGCTCTACGCCTGAGCTGTATGGTTTGTTCTCATCGGCGCACTCGGCGAACGCCAAGTTAAAAGAACTTGCACAGCAACACCTGCTGTGTATGTCGGCGCTAGGCTTAGAAAAGACATCTGAGCGCGGCTGCTTTGGCTTGCAAATCAAAACCTGTCTGGGGGCCTGCGTTGGCAAAGAAGACAGGCAAGCCCATGACGAGCGACTGCTGTCTGCGCTGGTTGACTCGCAGGTGGAAGTTTGGCCGTTCAGTGGTCCCGTCGATCTCATTGAAGAGACAGGTGACTGGGTGCAAAAGCACAGAGTCAACAACTGGTGCTATCTGGGCACACAGTGTTCTCAATCTGATGGGAAAAGCGAGCTGTCCGAGTTAAAGCCGCATGACTTTGACTTGGATAGCTACAAGATACTGGTCAAGCCCATCATGTTAAAAGCCGTGAAAGTCCAAGCCGTTGACCTATGACATCACAGATGGCCTTGGTGGATTGCAACAATTTCTATGTCAGTTGCGAAAGAGTCTTTCGCCCTGACTTGAAAAACGTTCCTGTGGTGGTGCTCTCCAACAACGATGGGTGTGTCGTGTCACGTTCCAACGAAGCCAAGGCGCTGGGCATCAAGATGGGACAACCTTGGTTTGAATGCAAGGCGCTGGCACAAGAGCATGGCATCCTTGCGCTGAGTTCTAACTATGCCCTGTATGCAGACCTCTCAAATAGGGTCATGTCGATACTGAGCGACTACTCGCCAAGGCATGAGGTGTACTCGATTGATGAGTGCTTTGTCGACCTCACGGGCGCGCCTCAGTTGCGCGACGTGAGCTATGCCATGCGTGCGCGTGTCATCGCTTGGACAGGCATTCCTGTGTGCGTGGGCATTGGCCCCACCAAGACGCTTGCCAAGCTTGCTAACTACATTGCGAAGAAGCATCCAAGGTCTAAGGGCGTTTTCAACTACAACGATTTAACGCAAGCGCAACAGGTAAAGCTGCTCAGCCAAGTTGAGGTGGGCGAGGTCTGGGGGGTGGGGCGTAGGATTTCCGCTCGTTTGTCTGAGCACGGTATTCACACGGTTCAAGACTTGCGCATGGCACACACGGCGACCTTGAGGTCAGAGTTCGGTGTCGTCATGGAGAAAACACAGAGAGAACTCCAAGGTGTGCCCTGCATCGATTTGCAAGAGGTCGTGCCAGATAAAAAGCAAATTGTTAGCAGTCGATCCTTTGGTCAGACTGTGCGCGACGTGGCAGTCCTCAAAGACGCCATGAGTACTTTTGTGGCCAATGCCTGTGCGAAGCTGCGCGCGCAAGGCTCTCATGCTGCATTGATACAGGTGTCGCTGCATACCAATCGATTCAGGAAAGACTTACCCCAGTACAACCCATCGTTCGCGTTGCCCTTACCCCAGCCCACCAACGACAGTCTGGTGGTGAACCGCTGGGCAGATTATCTCGTGGGGCGCTTGTTCAAGCCGGAGTACGCTTATAAGAAGGCTGGCATCATGCTGGGCGAGATCACGCCTGTGGGGCAGTACCAAGCCGATTGGCTAGAGCCGACGCCAGCCACTGACACGCGCTTGATGGAGGTCCTCGATGGTTTGAACAAGCGGTTTGGTCGAGGGACGGTGAAAGTGTCCACGCAGGGCGCACACGCTGGGTGGCAAATGCGTCAAGAACGCAAGTCGCCAAGCTACACGACGGATTGGGCGTCGATGCCTTGGGCGTGAATGGATTCGTCAAGTCCTCAACGTATACCCACCCCAAGAAATTAGTCTTTGTTCAAATAGAACATGACCGACAGTGGAAGTAAACCCAGCGAAAAAACAATCGCACCTAGATGTTTCAGATCATCCGCTTGCATCATGCAAAAGCCTAGGAGCACCAACGCCAGCGCAAAGGGTGTCAGCTGTTTCAAATCAATGTTTGGAAGTTTCTTCATGGCTCAGTACCTTTGGCACGTGCGGTGTGTAGTTTTTTGAAACTGTCGATCAGGCGGTGATGTCTATCCAATCCTTCTAGTTTCATGCTCGTTGGCGTTAAGCCATGAAAGCGAACATCACCTTGCATTGATCCTATCACCGCGTCCATCCGATCATTGCCAAACATCCGGCGCAAGTTGTGTGCGTAGTCTTGCAGCACCAGGTCTGGATCAAGGTGTATTTCCAGCACCACGTTCATCGCTTGGTAAAAAAGCCGGCGCTCTACCGTGTGGTCGTTGTACTGCAAGAAGGCGCCTACCAAGTCGTGGGCTGCTTCAAATTGCTTCAAGGCCAAATGAATCAAGAGCTTTAACTCCAGCACGGTGAGTTGCCCCCACTCTGTGTTTTCATCAAACTCGATGCCGATCAAGGTGGCAATGTCTAGGTATTCATCGAGCTCGTTGTTTTCTAGGCGATCGAGCAAGGCAGACAAGCTCGCATCGTCTAATCGGTGCAGGTTAAGGACGTCTTCGCGAAATAGCAATGCCTTGTTGGTGTTGTCCCAAATCAAATCTTCGATGGGGTAGACCTCTGAATAGCCAGGCACCAGAATGCGACAGGCAATCGCACCCAGTTGGTCATAGACTGCGGTGTACGCTTCTTTGCCTATGTCTTTGAGAATGCCAAACAAAGTCGCGGCTTCTTTGGCATTGGCGTTTTCGCCTTGGGCCGTAAAGTCCCATTCCACAAAATCAAAGTCAGATGTGGCGCTGAAAAAGCGCCACGACACGACGCCGCTGGAATCGATGAAATGCTCGACAAAGTTATTGGGTTCGGTGACGGCGTTGCTCTCAAAGGTTGGCGCAGGCAAGTCGTTCAGGCCTTCAAAACTGCGGCCTTGCAGCAACTCGGTCAGGCTGCGCTCGAGCGC
>JAVLFR010000301.1:0-2383 GCA_046052785.1 Limnohabitans sp.
GGGGTAAATCAAATCGTTCACGCTCAAGGCGTGTTCGCGCACCAAGCGGCGGGTGAAGTCGTCACGCCGCAAGCGGCGAGGGCGTTGGGCGGGGAAGGGGGCGAAGGGTTTTTGCATGGTTGAAATTGTGCCTGCATGCGGGCCTGACACGAGCGAAAAATGTGGTTTTACCCACACGCATGGGGGAGCGCGGCTAAACTCGCGTCATGCTTTGGATCAAATCTTTTCACCTCATCTTCGTCGCCAGCTGGTTTGCTGGTTTGTTTTACTTGCCGCGCATCTTTGTGAATTTGGCACAAGTGGCACCCGATTCGGTCTCTGAGGAGGCCCGGTTGCTGCTGATGGCGCGCAAGCTGATGCGATTCACCACCTTGTTGATGGTGCCCGCTTTGGTGTTGGGTTTGGTGCTGTGGCTGTATTACGGCATTGGTATGGGCCCTGGCAACGGTTGGATGCATGCCAAGCTCACAGTGGTGTTGCTGGCCTTGGGTTATCACCATGTGTGTGGTCGTTTGTTGCGCAAGTTTGAAGCACACGCCAACACACACGGACACGTTTGGTACCGCTGGTTCAATGAGGTGCCCGTGGTCTTGTTCGCCTTTGCCGTGATTTTGGTGATCGTCAAGCCTTTTTAAGCCACGTTTCGGCCCATGCGCAAAACCTCCGCTTGGCCCTTGTCGCAAATTTGCGTGGCGTTGATCGTTTACGCCAGCTTGTATCCGTTTGACCATTGGCGTGACCAAGGCATTTGGACCTGGTCATTTTTAACGGCGCCGTGGCCCAAATATTGGTTAGGGTTTGACGTAGCGGCCAATGTGCTGGGCTACGCCCCGCTGGGTTTCTTTTTGACCTTGAGCGCGATGCGCAGGGGCTGGCAAACCCGCGAGGTGCTGCTGTCCACGGCGGCGGCGGCTTGCTTGTCGCTGGCCATGGAGGGCTTGCAAAGTTATTTGCCAGCGCGTGTGCCCTCGCTGCCTGATTTTTTACTCAACACCTTGGGCGCATTTTTGGGTGCGGTGCTGGCCAATTCATTGGAGCATTTTGGGTGGCTTCGGCGCTGGAGTCAGTTTCGCGCACGGTGGTTTGTTCGCGACGCCCACATGGCTTTGGTGCTGATGGCTGTTTGGCCGATCGCCTTGTTGTTTCCCGTCGCTGTGCCCTTGGGCTTGGGCCAAGTGTGGGAGCGCTTAGAAGACGCGCTCACCAGCGCCTTTGAGGCCACGCCGTTTGAAGATTGGATTCCCTTGCGCGCCTTTGAGCTCGAGCCCTTGTTGCCTGGCGCGGAGTTGTTGTGTGTGATGCTGGGTATGTTGGTGCCTTGTCTTTTGGGTTTCGCGGTGATTCGCCAAGCGGGACAAAGGTTTTTGTATCTGTTGCTTGTGCTGGCGATGGCTCTGGGCATGAGCGCTTTGACTGCGGCACTCAGTTATGGTCCGGTGCATGCTTGGACATGGCTTGATTTGCCCGTGGTGCTGGGTTTGGTTTTTGGTGGCGTGCTGGCCTTGCTTTTATTGCCTTTGTCGGCGCGTGCCGCCTGGACGTTTTTGATGTTGGCCGTGTTGGTGCAGCAAGTGGTGCTCAACCAGTCCCCAGAGAGCGCTTACTTTGCGCAAACCTTGCAGACTTGGGAGCAGGGCCGCTTTATTCGTTTTCACGGTCTCGTGCAATGGTTGGGCTGGCTCTGGCCCTACGCGGTATTGATATTGGCGCTGGCACATCTGTCACGCGAGCGCAGCGCACAAAACTAAAATAGCTCCATGACACAAACCCCCTACTACAAACACCATATTTTTTTCTGCCTGAATCAGCGCAATAACGGGCAAGAGTGCTGCGCCAATCATGGCGCTCAAGCGTCGTTTGACCATTGCAAAGCCCAAGTCAAAGCGGCGGGTTTGGCGGGGCCTGGCGGTGTGCGCGTGAACAAGGCGGGGTGCCTGGACCGATGCGCAGGCGGGCCTGTGGCTGTGGTGTATCCAGAAGGTGTTTGGTACACAGTGATGGACCACAACGATGTGAATGAGATTGTTGAAAGCCATTTAAAAAACGGCCAAGTGGTGGAGCGCTTGGTGGTGCCTGCCACAGTGGGTCGTTGAGGCACACATGAACGCACACACCCAAAAAATGACCTTGCTCGGCGAAGCGGGCGTGATCGAGGCTTTGCGTGATGAGCCCGAAGGTGTCTCTTGCGGCGTGGCCATCGTGGCGCACCCGCATCCGCTGTTTGGCGGCACGATGGACAACAAAGTCGTGCAAACCTTGGCGCGTGCCTTTGTGCAATGCGGCTGGAGCGTGGTGCGTTTTAATTTTCGTGGCGTGGGCGCCTCCGTAGGCGAGCACGATGCGGGCGTCGGTGAGGCGCGCGATTTTTTGCGTGTGGTGGCGC
>JAVLFR010000302.1:0-1538 GCA_046052785.1 Limnohabitans sp.
TTCTAGGACCCAATGCCTATCCTTCGCTGAGGTTGCATCTAAAACTCTATAGACATTGATAAAAGTCACGAGTTGCTACTTGGATGATTGAGTGTTCAAAACGCACAAGCGTAAAGAGTCTTTACGCTTGCTTTCCTACAAGTTTTAAGTTGTGTAAATTAAATAATAATTTATATCTATACTGCAAATATACTACTTTGAGCATGGGATGATGCGCTAACTTATTGATTTAATTGAGGAAATCGGGAAACTGCCATAGCCTTCACACAGTGGGCGTCGCAAGTTCGAAACTTGCATCGCCCACCATTTTTGCTATTACGTATCAAGCACTTAGAAGAAATTCTCAGTGCTTTTTTTACGCCTAATATGTCGCGACCATACTATTTGTCATAGCTTTTGCGAATTTTTTATTTGCCTAGTTTTTGGGGCCAAGACTTTAGGTGATTGCCCCGACTTGATAAATGACTACTGCGACGGGTGCACCCGCATGCTTGGATAGATAGGCTGAAACATTGGTGACACTCGCCAGTGCAAACCCTAGACCCATATCACTGCTTATTTATCAACAATGATCTTGTTATTTCATTTGCAATTAAAGGGTCAAGCATGAGCACCATGTCACTTCAAATCAACGGGAAGTCAGCGTCGGTTGAGGCCGCTCCCAGCACGCCTCTGTTATGGGTGATTCGCGATGAACTCAAACTGACCGGTACCAAATTTGGCTGTGGCATTGCCCAATGCGGCGCCTGTACCGTGCATGTTGACGGTCAGCCGACACGTTCTTGTGTGACACCTATTTCAGCAGTGGTCGACAAAAAGATCACCACCATCGAAGGCCTCTCGCCCACAGGGGAGCACAAATTGCAAAAAGCATGGGTGGCCGAGCAGGTGCCTCAGTGCGGCTACTGCCAATCTGGACAGATCATGCAAGCAGCGGCTTTGCTAGACAAAAAGAAAAACCCCACGCGAGATGAAATCGTGGCCCACATGGACGGCAATATTTGCCGATGCGGCACCTACCAACGAATCGTCAAAGCCATTCAACGTGCAGCGAAAGAGGCCTAAGCCATGACTACGATTCAACACACAAGCTCGATGAAACGCCGCACATTTTTGGCCAGTACCAGCGGTTTGACTTTTTCTTTGGCACTCGGTGGCGCTGGCTTCATGGCCAAGGATGCGCAAGCGTCAGACAACGCGATGAAGGTCAATGCGTGGATCACCATTGGTACGGACAGCAGTATCAGCTTAATGGTCCCGACCGCGGAGATGGGTCAAGGCACTCTGACCGCCTTACCCTTGATTTTGGCCGAGGAGTTAGATGCAGACTGGTCAAAGGTCAAGACAGAATTTGCGCCGCCTAACCCCAAGGTGTATGGCAATCCTCATCCTTTATTAAATGGCGGCCAAGCTTCGCTCGCCAGCGTGGCGATCCCAGGCTACTTCAAACCCTTGCGGGTGTTGGGAGCGCAAGCCAGGCTCGTGTTGGTCAACGCCTGTCTCTTATACACATCTGACGCTGCCGACGACTTAATAGG
>JAVLFR010000303.1:0-6124 GCA_046052785.1 Limnohabitans sp.
CCTTATCGTCGGCAGCGTCAGATGTGTATAAGAGACAGGGGTCATGCAGCGGCCGGTTTCACCCAAACAGTTCTCTTTGCCACCGCAGTGGGTGGCATCGATGGGCTCATCAACCGACAAAATAATATCTGCCACGGTGATGTCAGCGGCTTTGCGTCCCAATGAATAACCACCACCGGGGCCACGCGTGGACTCCACCAGATCGTGGCGACGCAACTTTCCGAACAATTGCTCGAGGTAAGACAGTGAGATTTGTTGGCGCTGGCTGATGGCCGCCAATGTCACGGGGCCGGAGTTTTGGCGCAGGGCCAAATCAATCATGGCAGTGACCGCAAAACGGCCTTTGGTGGTGAGACGCATGGCAAGCTCCTTGAGGGTTGGGCTTTGTCGACTAATTAAGTCAAGTATAGACTAATCCCAACGGATTTGGTCGGGTACTCGGCCACAAGGCCTTGACGCGCTAAGGCTTTTGCACCAAAACCGCCACGTTGTCATGCCCTGCCCCACCAAAAGCTTGCTCACGCAAAGCGGCCAATTGGTCTCGCACACGCGCCGCGTTTTCAAACTCAAGGTTGCGGGCGTGTTCCATCATCAACTTTTCGAGGCGCTTGATTTCTTTGGCCACATCGCGCTCACTCATGTCTTCAATAGCAGCGCGTTGCAACTCACGCGCTTGGGCTTCTTTGCCAGCCTTTTCACTGTAAACCCCATCAATCAAATCACGCACTTGTTTGAACACGCCTCTTGGAGTGATGCCCATCTCGAGGTTGTGAGCAATTTGCTTAGTGCGGCGACGTTCAGTTTCACCAATGGCTTTTTTCATCGACTCGGTCATGCGGTCGGCATACAAAATGGCTTTGCCACTCAGATTTCGCGCAGCACGGCCAATGGTTTGAATCAAACTGCGCTCCGAGCGCAAAAAGCCTTCTTTGTCGGCGTCCAGAATGGCCACCAGCGACACCTCGGGCAAGTCAATGCCTTCGCGCAGCAAGTTGATACCCACCAAGACATCAAAAGTGCCCAAGCGCAAGTCGCGCAAGATTTCCACACGCTCCACGGTATCGACATCGCTGTGGATGTAGCGCACTTTCACACCGTTGTCGGTCAGGTAATCGGTCAACTGTTCAGCCATGCGCTTGGTGAGGGTCGTGATTAAGACACGTTCATTCAAGTCCACACGGATGCGAATTTCTTGCAGCACATCGTCCACTTGGTGAGTGGCAGGCCGCACCTCCACGATCGGGTCGACCAGCCCAGTGGGTCGCACCAACTGCTCCACCACTTTGCTGGCATGGGTCTTTTCATAGTCGGCGGGGGTGGCGGACACGAAGACCACTTGGCGCATACGCTTTTCAAATTCATCAAGCTTGAGGGGGCGGTTGTCCAAGGCGCTGGGCAAACGAAAGCCGTATTCCACCAGGGTGGTTTTGCGTGCGCGGTCGCCGTTGTACATGCCGCCGAGTTGGCCCATCATGACGTGGCTTTCGTCCAAGAACATCACACAGTCTTTGGGCATGTAGTCGGTCAAGGTGCTGGGCGGCGCGCCCACGGGGGCGCCTGACAAATGTCGGGTGTAGTTTTCAATACCTTTGCAGTGACCCACTTCGCTGAGCATCTCCAAGTCAAAGCGCGTGCGCTGCTCAAGCCGCTGGGCTTCGACCAGCTTATTCATGCCCACTAACTCTTTCAAACGATCGGCCAACTCCACCTTGATAGTCTCGACAGCCGCCAACACGCGATCGCGCGGTGTCACGTAATGACTCGAGGGGTATACGGTGAAACGCGGAATCTTTTGACGAATGCGGCCCGTCAGGGGGTCAAACAGTTGCAGGCTTTCAATTTCATCGTCAAACAATTCGATGCGAATGGCCAGCTCTGAGTGCTCCGCTGGAAACACATCAATCGTGTCGCCTCGCACGCGAAATTTGCCACGTGAAAAATCTTGGTCATTGCGCTCGTACTGCATGCGCACCAACTGGGCAATGGCATCGCGCTGCCCCACCTTGTCGCCTGCACGCAAGGTCATGATCATCTGGTGGTAGCTCTCAGGCTCCCCGATACCGTAGATCGCAGAGACCGTGGCCACCACAATCACATCACGCCGCTCCAAGATGCTTTTGGTGCAGCTCAAACGCATTTGCTCGATGTGCTCGTTGATGGCGCTGTCTTTTTCGATGAACAAATCGCGCTGGGGCACATAGGCCTCGGGCTGGTAGTAGTCGTAGTAACTGACGAAATACTCCACCGCGTTGTTCGGAAAGAATTCACGAAATTCGCTGTACAACTGCGCCGCCAAGGTTTTGTTCGGCGCAAAGATGATGGCCGGCCGCCCCAATTGCGCAATCACATTGGCCATGGTGAAGGTTTTGCCAGAGCCCGTGACACCCAACAGGGTTTGAAACACCTCGCCGTCGTTGAATCCTTCCACCAGCTGGGCAATCGCCGTGGGCTGGTCCCCAGCTGGCGGATAAGGCTGGAATAACTCAAAAGGCGAGCCGGGGTAGCTGACCATGATGCCTTTTGGCGCGTCTGTGGCAGCGGCCTGATCAGCAGGCGTTGCGTCAACAAGAATGTCGGTGATGTCAGGCATGGCGGGTGAAAACGGTATAGCTCGAAAAAAACGTGCGATTCTAAAAACCGTACGGGTTGACCCTTAAAATTAGGGCCAGATGTGCAAGCCTACCGCAGACTGCACCTGTTTTTCTTCCCTCCCCCTCTTTACTTGCGATCAAGGACTGACGATGTCAATGTTTACCGCTGTCGAAATGGCACCCCGCGACCCCATCTTGGGTCTTAACGAGCAATTCAACGCCGACGCCAACCCCAACAAGGTCAACCTCGGCGTGGGTGTGTACTTTGACGATAACGGCAAACTGCCCTTGCTGCAATGCGTGCAAGCCGCAGAAAAAACTATGATGGCCACCCCTACAGCGCGCGGCTACTTGCCCATTGACGGCATTGCAGCCTATGACATGGCCGTCAAAGGGCTGGTCTTTGGCGCTGACTCTGAAGCTGTCACCTCTGGCCGCGTAGCCACAGTACAAGGCATTGGTGGCACAGGCGGCTTGAAGATTGGCGCCGACTTTTTGAAGCGTTTGAGCCCCAACGCCACCGTGTTGATTTCTGACCCCAGCTGGGAAAACCACCGCGCTTTGTTCACCAACGCTGGTTTCAAAGTGGACACCTACGCTTACTACGACGCTGAGAAACGCGGTGTGAACTTTGACGGCATGTTGGCCTCCCTCAATGCAGCAGCCCCTGGCACAGTGGTGGTGTTGCACGCTTGCTGCCACAACCCGACGGGCTACGACATCACGGCGGCTCAATGGGACCAAGTGGTCGCTGTGGTGAAAGCCAAAAACCTCACCGCCTTTTTGGATATGGCCTACCAAGGATTTGGCCACGGCATAGCCGAAGACGGGGCTGTGATTCAAAAATTCGTGGCCGCTGGCTTGTGCTTCTTTGTGTCCACGTCCTTCTCCAAGAGCTTTAGCTTGTATGGTGAACGCGTGGGAGCCTTGAGCGTCTTGTGCGCTGACAAAGAAGAGTGCAGCCGCGTGTTGTCACAACTCAAAATCGTCATTCGCACCAACTACTCTAACCCTCCTATCCACGGCGGTGCGGTGGTGGCGGCGGTGTTGAACAATCCTGAACTGCGGGCTTTATGGGAAAAAGAATTGGGTGAGATGCGCGTGCGCATCAAAGCCATGCGCCAAACGTTGGTAGACGGCCTCAAAGCCGCTGGCGTGAAACAAGACATGAGCTTCATCACCACGCAAATCGGCATGTTCAGCTACTCGGGCCTCTCCAAAGACCAAATGGTGCGCTTACGTTCTGAGTTCGGGGTGTATGGCACCGACACAGGCCGCATGTGCGTGGCGGCCTTGAACAGCAAAAACATCGACTACGTGTGCCAAGCCATTGCGAAAGTGATGTAACTGCACACCTCAGTGTTGCGAGACGCCGCTGACTTTTAACTGAATGCCGCTCAGCCCCAAATGGCAGAGCGCATCGCGATGGATGCCAACTGGTAGCCCTCGTTGAAAAACTCAACCGGCTCACCCGCCTCTGCGGCACCCGCGGCGTACAGCAAAGGCAAAAAGTGATCATGGCTGGGGTGCGACATCTTTGCGATCTCGCCTTGCGCTTGAAAGTCCACCAATCCCTCTAAGTGGCCAGAAGTGATTTGTTCGGCCACCCATTGGTCGAATTGAACGGCCCAGTCATAGGCTTCGGTTTCACCAGCTGAACGGTTCATGGTGCGCAGGTTGTGCACCGTGTTGCCACTGGCCAAGATCAGCACGCCTTGCGCACGCAAAGCGGCGAGCTGTTGTCCTAATGCGAAATGCTCTGCAGGTGGACGGTGGTCGTCGATGCTGAGTTGCACCACAGGGATAACCGCTTTAGGAAACATGGGTTTGAGCACGCTCCATGCGCCGTGGTCTAAGCCCCAAGCGGTCTGGTCCACGCCCACGGGTTGGCCGTCGCTGGGCTGACGCAGCTGCTGCGCGGTGTGTGCAGCCCACTCGGGTGCACCTGGCGCGGGGTATTGCTGGTCGAACAGTTCTTGCGGAAACCCGCCAAAGTCGTGAATCGTTTTGGGCTGCGCCATGCCCGTCAACCACCAGCCTTCGGTGATCCAGTGTGCAGAGATACACAAAATCAGTTTGGGCTTGGGCCAGCGCACACCAAATTGGGCGCCCAAGTCTTGCCATGCGCGGCGATACGGGCTGTCTTGCAACACATTCATGGGGCTGCCGTGACCAATAAACAAGACAGGCATGCGTGTCATATTTGTGCATGAATTCACAATTAACCTTAAAGAGAACCAACATCTCTCATATTGGGGGACAGACTCCATTTTCAAGCAGGTAACAACTGCTATATTGCACCGCAACTTATCCGAGAAAAACCCATGCTTTACCAAATCTTCGAAACGCAACGCAGCCTCATGGAGCCGTTCGCTGACTTTGCGCAAGCTGCTTCAAAACTTTACGGCCAAACCAACTCCCCTCTCGCTCATAACCCAATGGCGCAGCGTGTATCAGCGGGTTATGACTTGCTGTACCGCTTGGGCAAGGACTACGAAAAGCCAGAATTCGGCATCAAGTCGGTAGACGTAGACGGCCACGATATTGCCATTCACGAACGCATCGAAATCGACAAGCCTTTTTGTGAACTGCGGCGTTTCAAACGTTTCACGGACAACAGCGACACACTGGAGAAGATCAAAGGTCAACCTGCTGTATTGATTGTTGCGCCCCTGTCAGGTCACTATGCCACCTTGTTGCGCGACACGGTGCGCACCATGCTCAAGGACCACAAGGTCTACATCACCGACTGGAAAAATGCACGTTTGGTGCCCCTCAGCGAAGGCGAATTCCATCTCGACGACTATGTGAACTATGTGCAAGAGTTCATTCGTCATCTGCAAAGCAGGTATGGCAACTGCCACGTGATGAGCGTGTGCCAACCTACGGTGCCCGTGCTGGCTGCGGTGTCGTTGATGGCTACCCGTGGCGAAAAAACACCTATCACAATGACGATGATGGGGGGCCCGATTGACGCCACCAAATCGCCCACGGCGGTGAACAACTTGGCCATGAACAAAAGCTTCAGCTGGTTTGAAAACAACGTGATTTACCGCGTACCCGACAACTTTCCAGGTGCTGGGCGTCGTGTGTACCCTGGTTTCTTGCAACACACGGGTTTCGTGGCCATGAACCCCGATCGCCATTTGAAAAGCCATTACGACTATTTCAAGGATTTGATCCAGGGTGACAACTCCAGCGTTGACTCGCACCGCGAGTTTTATGACGAGTACAACGCTGTGCTCGACATGGATGCCGACTACTACCTTGAAACCATCACCACCGTCTTTCAAGACTTCAAGCTGGTTCGCGGTACATGGGAAGTGAAAAACCCACAAGGCCAACTCGAACTGGTGCGCCCTCAAGACATTCGCACCACCGCCTTGTTGACCGTGGAAGGTGAGCTCGACGACATCTCTGGCTCGGGTCAAACCAAAGCTGCGCACAAACTTTGTAGCGGCATTGTGCGCAAAGAGCAGCACCACCTCGAGGCCAAAGGTGCTGGTCACTATGGCATTTTCAGTGGCCGCCGC
>JAVLFR010000304.1:0-1676 GCA_046052785.1 Limnohabitans sp.
CCTGCTGTGTTCGAGCACAACATCGGCATTCGCTTTAACGACAAAGAACGTTTCGATGTCGAAGAGTATTGCTTGTCAGAAGGCTGGATCAAAGTGCCCGCCAACAAAACGCTGGACCGCAAAGGCAAACCGCTGCTGATCAAGATCAAAGGTAAAGTGGAAGCCTTTTACAAATAAGCACTGCACCACCATGCCTCATGCTTCACAGACCTTTTTTAGCTGGGTTCGCCGCATGAAGCTGTCACGCCTTCAAAAGATTGGCATAGCCATTTTTCTTGCAAGCTTGCTACCTGCCATTCAGATGGCCAACTGGCGCTCCGACGTTCAACTGGCTGGTCTGAACGAGCAGTTTGAAAAAGAGCAAATGCTGCATCTGAGTACCGACAAGCTCCTAGCCAACTGTCAGAAAAATTCAGACCTCAACGCAGATGCCTACGATGCCACCCATCAAATTTGCGAACAAGGCGCCCGTAACCACGCGCGCACAGCAAACGCCATGGCCCTGCTGACAGAAGAAAAAAACAGCCTTGGCGCTGGGTGGCGCCGAAACTTTATGCTCACGGTTTTGCTTTTCAATCTGTTGGCATTTTTGTTGTACCGAGCCAGCATTTATCTGGCCTAACTCTTGGAGTTGTTTTGACTGATGAGATTTTGCGCAATGGCGTTCGACACACAGTCACCACCAGTTTGGTGACAAAAAACGCTGTCTTGCCACAAAATACTTTCATACAAGAGGAAGCTTCTGCTCTTGGGGACTCAGGTGTCGGCGACGCGCCTGACCCGTCATTACCGCTTGAGCCCTCTAGCGAGTTTCAACACACAACAAGCGACCCTTCAGTCAAGGCCGCACCCCCTTCGCCAGTAACTTCAAACGCGCTTGCCGCCAATGATGCGCTGACCACTATCAAGTCTCATATCCGAGACAACATTCAAGCGTTGAAAAATTTAGCGCAGTCAGACAACTGGCAGAACATTGACGTGGACAAATTGAATTCGAATGCCCAAGGTCTTGGGACTTCGCGATCGATTGAAGAAAATAAACTCTACCTTGAAAAAAAATCTATTAAAGATAATCGACAGAAGATTTCAGAAACCACGAATGGGCGAGACGCAGCAAACTTGAGCTCACCAGCCGAAATAAAACCCACAGGCTTGAGCTCAAAAGAAATTGAACGCCAAGCGAAAGAAGGGCAAGCTGGTGACAACCCGCTCTCAGACAAAAACATGCCCTTCGAGGACAGTGAATTTCAAATGCGCGTCAAGAAATTAAAAGGTCATGTGCGCAACGTCGACAGCACCTTGCAGAACTTTGACCCAGATAAGTGAGCTGCAGGATGGAAACCCTTCCACTTTGAGAAAGGGGAGGATTACCCATCAATAAGTTGAGAACCTCTTTACGCCATCAAAGCGCGCCGAGCGTACTGGCCACTGGGTTCGGCACAAACCCAGCGGGCCAGCTCCTGCGGGTCGATCTGGTTAAACACACGCGACAGCAACTCAAGGTGCAACACCTCGTGCTTGAGGTGAAACGTCAAATGCCCACGCAAATCGTCACTGGGACGCATGCTTTCCACATAAGTCTCAGTGGTCATGCCAGCGGCCACATGCGTGGAGCGCCGCCCCCCTATACGGCTTTGAACAGCCAACGGCATCACCAACTCCACACCGGTATGTGC
>JAVLFR010000305.1:0-23281 GCA_046052785.1 Limnohabitans sp.
TCGGCGGCATGCTGTAAGCCCACGACAGCCACAAGCCTAAGCCAGTCGCGGCGAAAGCCCAGGGTCCGAGAGGCCAAGCCCAAAGCAAGGACAGCAAGGTCCACAACACCGCAATGTAAAAACCCCAAAGACCAGGCATGCGGCCTGAAGGAATAGGTCGAAGCGGTTCATTGATGGCATCGACATGTCGATCAAACCAATCGTTCACGGCCTGACTGCTGGCACACACGCAGGGCCCTGCCAACAACACCCCCCAAATGATCAACATCGCGTTGTCGGCCAGCGGTTTTCCCGAGGACACCACGCCACATGAAAATGCCCACATGGGCGGAAACCAGGTGATGGGCTTCAATAGCTCGGCGACTGTTGATAAAGCAGGGCGTTGCATCTGGACTAGGGTTTCAAAAACATGTGCCGAATCGCATCACGGGTGGAATCGATGTGCGCGGTTTGTGAATGGTGAAGTTCGCGCAAGGGCCCATTGAGCATTTTTTTCATCAAGCCCAGAGATAGGGATTCCAAGACAGCGTCTAAGTCGTCGCCCTTCTCAATTTGTTTTCGTGCCTTGTGCAATTCGGCTTGTCGCCAAGCATCGGCCTGAAAATTCAATTCACGAATCAGTGGCACGTGCCTTCTATGTTCCAGCCAAGACATGAACTTTTGCACGCCTTCATCAATGATCACCTCTGCATCCATGACCGCGGCCTGCCGGTGCGCTTGACCCGTTTGAATGATGTCATTGAGGTCATCGACGGTGTACAGATACACATCACTGAGCTTTTTAACTTCTGGCTCAATGTCTCTGGGCACCGCGAGATCCACCATGAACATGGGGCGATTTTTTCTGGCACGTAGGGCGCTTTGAACGGCCCCCAAGCCAATCAAGGGCAAGGTGCTGGCCGTCGAACTCACCACCACATCAAATTCGTGCAATTTTTTAGGCAAGTCGGCCAAGGCAATGCAGTTGGCACCATGCAAAGCCGCCAAGGCCTGCGCCCTCTGCGCAGAGCGATTGGCAATGGTGATTGAAAGTGGTGACTTGGCGGCGAAGTGCGCCACGCACAACTCGATCATTTCGCCAGCACCGACAAACAAAACACGGGTGTCTTTGATGTTTTCAAAAATACCGCCGGCCATGCGAACACAAGCTGCCGCCATGCTGATGGAGTGGGCACCAATCTCCGTCATGGTTCGAACTTCTTTGGCCACCGCAAAAGAGCGTTGAAAAAGTTGATTGAGCGTGGTCCCCATCGCTCCCGTGTCTGTGGCCAATTTCACGGCGTCTTTGAGTTGCCCCAATATCTGCGACTCACCCAAGACCATGGAATCGAGCCCGCTGGCCACCCTGAAGGCATGACGCGCCGATGCATCACCTTCGAGCCGGTAGGTGTGAGAAGCCAAAACATCAATCTGGGTTTGACCGGTTTCGGCCAGCCAAGCCAAGGTTTGTGGGATGTGGGTTTGGTCGCCTGCACAATAAATTTCGGTTCTGTTGCAGGTCGACAAAATCGTGACTTCTTTGTGCGTATCAAATTTTTGGCGCAGGCCTTGCAAGGACTGCTCCAACTTTTCAGACGCAAAGGCAAAGCGCTCACGCACATCTATCGGTGCAGTGCGGTGATTGAGACCTAAAGTCCAAACAGCCATCAAACAACCCTTCTGAGGCTGGGCGTCGCCTGAGCCGAAGGCCAATGCGCTGCGATGGCGCTTTGAATGCCGTCTGCGGTCAGACCATATTGCTGCATCAACAGACCCGGATCACCATGCTCCGTGAAGGTATCGTCAAAGCCCATGATCAGCACCTCACGCGCGATCTTCATGTCTTGCAAAGACTCGACCACCGCAGAGCCTGCGCCACCCATGCGCGCGCCATCTTCCAGCGTGACTAAGCGGCCATGCGATTGCGCGATGGCGCGCAGTGTTTGCAAATCCAGCGGCTTGGCCCAGCGCATATTCACCACCGTCGCATTCAAAGTTTGCGCGGCCTTGAGTGCCTCATAGAGCAAGGGTCCAAAACACAAAATAGCGAGGTCCTGGCCTTCACGCATGACCTGGGCTTTGCCAAACGGCAAAGGCGTCAAGTCCTTTTGCAACTCAACCCCCACGCCAGCGCCTCGTGGATAGCGCACGGTGACCGGATGATCTTGCGCATAGGCTGAGCTGAGCAGTTGGCGGCACTCGTTTTCGTCGGCGGGACACGCCACACTCATATTGGGAATACAGCGCACAAACGCAATGTCATACATGCCGGCATGTGTCGGCCCATCTGCCCCCACCAAACCCGCCCGATCCAATGCAAACACCACCGGTAAGTTTTGCAGGGCGACATCATGAATCAGTTGGTCATAAGCACGTTGCAAAAATGTGGAGTAGATGGCCACGACGGGCTTGAGTCCCTCGCAGGCCAGCCCAGCTGCAAAAGTAACGGCATGCTGCTCTGCGATACCCACGTCGTGGTAACGGTTGGCAAAGCGTTGACTGAACTCGACCATGCCCGAGCCTTCACGCATGGCTGGGGTGATGCCCACCAAGCGCGGATCTTTGTCAGCCATGTCACACAGCCATTGACCAAAGACCTGCGTGAAGGTGCGTTTTGCACTCGATCCAGCCACCAACCCCACCGAGGGATTGAATTTGCCTGGGCCGTGGTAGGTCACAGGGTCAATTTCCGCCCTTTCATACCCCTTGCCTTTGCGGGTGACCACATGTAAAAACTGTGGTCCTTTTGCTTTTGAAATTTTCTCAAGCGCATCCACCAAGCCCTGGACATCATGACCATCGATTGGGCCGGCATAGGTGAACCCAAGTTTTTCAAAAATGGTGTTGGATTGAATCAGCATTTGTGTTTGTTGTTCAATGTGCTTGGCGAGGGCAAACAGTGGCGGCGCATTGCGCAACATCTGGCCGCCTATTTTTTTAGCCTCTGCATAAAAACGACCCGACATCAGCTCTGCCAAATACTGGTTCAAGGCCCCTACGGGAGGACTGATCGACATGTCGTTGTCATTCAAGATCACCAGCACATCGCAGTTGCTGGCACCCGCATTGTTCAAGGCCTCATAAGCCATCCCCGCGGTCAACGCGCCATCGCCAATGATCGCGACCGCCTTACGTTGACTCCCCGTCAGCTGGGCCGCCACCGCCATGCCCAAAGCCGCAGAAATGCTGGTCGACGAATGCGCCGTCCCAAAAGCGTCGTAAATACTTTCCTCGCGCCTTGGAAAACCACTCAAGCCGCCTTGCTGGCGCAAGCTGCTCATGCGGGCATTGCGACCCGTCAAAATTTTGTGGGCATAGGTTTGGTGACCCACATCCCAGATGAGTCGATCCTCTGGCGTGTTGAACACATAGTGCAGTGCCAGAGTCAATTCAACGGTGCCCAAATTAGAGCTAAAGTGCCCGCCAGTTTGCGACACGGTCTCTATCAAACGCTCGCGCAACTCAATAGCCAATTCGTTCAGACTGTTACGTGACAGCTTTCTTAAATGAGAAGGCGATTGAATTTGCTCTAGTAAGGCGTCCATGATTGACTCATACGAGGTTGAACCAAGCCTGAATTTAGCTGGATTTGGAAAAACGTCAAGTTAAATTGACACTTTAAGCGATTATTTGAATTGACACACCCTTAAACCAAGCGTTTACCCTTGAAAAACAAGCCTAGCAACGTTAAATTGAAGCCAATGTCAGGATGTGTAAATTTAACTTGACAGTTTTGAAGCATGTTTGGATGATGGGCTCCCAGCGAACTCCGTGGATTAAATCAATCAGTATGGCAACTACGTTTCCCTTTGCAGCGATCGTCGGTCAGGACGAAATGACGCTGGCCATTCAAGTGGTCGCCGTCGATCCCGCCGTAGGCGGGGTCTTGGTCTTGGGTGACAGAGGCACGGGCAAATCAACTGCAGTGAGGGCATTGGCTGATTTGCTGCCGCCGATTCAGGTGGTGAAAGGGTGTCCTTATCAATGCGACCCCAGCAAGCCAGCCCAAACCTGTTCTGTGTGTCAGTCTGGCAAGTTGGTCAAAGAGAGCAAACCCGTCAGGGTGGTGGATTTACCCTTGGGCGCCACAGAAGACCGCATTGTGGGTGCACTCGACTTAGAAAAAGCGCTCTCGCAAGGCATCAAGGAGTTTTCGCCTGGCCTGTTGGCCCAAGCGCACCGCGGTTTTTTGTACATCGATGAAGTGAATTTGCTCGATGACCATTTGGTGGACCTGTTGATTGACGTGGCCGCCTCGGGTGAGAACCTGGTCGAGAGAGAGGGCTTGAGCATTCGTCATCCCGCACGGTTTGTATTGGTGGGCAGCGGTAACCCTGAAGAAGGTGAACTGCGTCCCCAATTACTCGACCGCTTTGGTTTGTCGGTGCAGGTCAAAACACCCCAGGATGTGGCACTGCGGGTGGAAGTGATCAAACGGCGCGACGCCTTTGACAAAGACCCCACCGCCTACAAAGCCCAATGGCAAGGCGAGAGCGACAAACTTCAAAAGCGCATCATCAAAGCACGCAAATTACTGGATACGGTGGTGGTCGACGATGACATGCTGACCCTGTGCGCAAGACTGTGCCAGCAACTCGGCACAGATGGCTTGCGCGCTGAGTTAACTTTGTTGCGCGCCATGCGCGCGCTGGCGGCGATGCAAGGCAGCAAAAAAGTCAAGCCCGAACACCTCAAGACCATCGCACCCTTGGCCTTGCGCCACCGTTTGCGTCGCAACCCGCTGGACGATACAGATTCCGGTGAACGCGTCAACCGATGCCTGCATGACATTCTGGCTGCTTGAGGCCCGTGAATGGCAGATGACCTGAAAGGACTCGAGATCTGGAGCGATGCCATGACATCGCTGCAGCTGCTGCAAATCGATCCCCACGGCCTAGGCGGTATTTGGTTGCGTGCGCCCTTTGGCCCGGTGCGTGAGCAGTGGTTGCGCCAACTTTCGCAAACAGGTCTAAAGACTGTCAAATTACCCGGCCATATCGATCAAGAACGCTTGTTGGGTGGCATTGATTTGTCGCGCACACTTCAATCAGGCCGCTTGCACATGCAATCGGGATTGCTGCAACAAGCCGACGAAGGCGTGGTCCTGATCAGCATGGCAGAACGCTTTCCCAGCGCCTTGATCGCGCCCATGACACAAGCCATGGACGCGCAATCATTGCCGCCCTTGACCCACACCTCGTCTTTGGACAGTTTGATTCGCACGCGATTTGGCGTGATCGCCTTAGATGAATCGATGGATGATGAGCCCCCGCTGAGCCCATCGCTTCAAGAGCGACTCGGTTTGTGGTTTGATCTGACAGACATCGCGCCTTCGGACGTCGCTGAGGTCTCGCTGCTGCCATCCTCTCTTCAAGACAGCAAAGAGGATGTGTTGCGCATTCAAATTCCCAGCGATGCCCTGGCCCGCATGCAGCAGACGCTGCCCCATGTCCAATGGACTGACGCGCAAGCATTGGCCGTTTGCAACACGGCGCAGGGCTTGGGCATTGACTCGTTGCGCATCCCCAGCTTGGCGCTGCGCGTGGCAAGTTGTCATGCGGCTTTGCATGGACGCACGCAAGTGAATGACGATGATTTGGCATTGGCTGCCCGACGCGTGTTGGCCCCGCGCGCCACCCAATTGCCAGCCCAAAGCGCCTCAGCGACGCTATCTCAGAACACAGCAGATCTTGACTCACAAGCCGAGTCAGAGCCAACCCCTCCGCAAGACCAGACCCCCAACCCACCCGAACCCTCGGCTGCGCCAGAAGCATCGATGGCTACCGAAGAGGCCGCACACACCGAGGCATCTGAGAACGGCCTCAGCACCGAAGAAGAGATGGCGGCCAACACACCGGCTTCAGAGAATCTGCAAGACATGATGGTTGCGGCTGCCTTGGCCAGTTTGCCCCCCGACGTGTTGGCGAACTTGCTCACCCTGCCAGGCCGCAACGCGGGCAACACCTCAGGAAGAAGCGGTCAATTTCGCGCAGGTTCGCAACGCGGACGACCTTTGCCGCCCAGACCCGGCAGACCTGGCGGACACGCACGTTTGCATGTCTTGGCCACCTTGCGCGCTGCCGCGCCTAAACAGCGATTGAGAAGCGGCACACAAGCAGGTCATGTGGCGATTCGCTCCGAGGACTTCCATGTCCATCGCTACCAGCAACACAGCGCCAGCTGTCTGATTTTGGCCTTGGATGCCTCAGGCTCAGCCGCCTTGCATCGGTTGGCCGAGGCCAAAGGGGCGGTGGAGTTGTTGTTGCAGCAGTCCTATGCTCGGCGTGACAGTGTGTGTATCGTGGCTTTCAAGGGCGCGCAAGCGCAATTGCTATTGCCCATGACGCGTTCCTTGGTGCGTGCCAAACGCGCCATGACAGGCCTGCCCGGTGGGGGTGGCACGCCATTGGCCCTGGCCTTGAAAATGGCCTGTGAACAAGCCACCCAGTTTCAGCGCCAAGGGGTCACACCGATCTTGGTGGTGCTCAGCGATGGTCGCGCCAACGTGAACTTGCAAGGCTTGGGCGGCCGCACGCAAGCCCAAGCCGATGCCCTGCAATGGGCGGCGCAATGGCGACAAACCGGTCACCGCGCCTTGTGGATCGACACCTCACTTCAGCCCGATGCCCAAGTGCAACACATGGCGCAGATCATGGGGGGAAGTTACATGCCCATGCCGCAAGTGCAAGCGCAACGCATGGCCGCGGCCATGAACAACATCCGGCGACTGGCCGCGTGAAGCTTCACGATGACGGCGCCCTGCCCGCTTGCGCGTGACGTGCACGGGCCAATTCTCTTTCGCGCGCTCTGGGGCCAAAGCTCGAAGCCAAGGCGCCTTCAGTGGCCAAACCCTCAAGGTAAAACGCCTCAATGTCCGGTGCGGCTTTGACAAGCTCGCGCTCGGCAAAGGGCAGGTGAAGCAAGGCCCGCAAACCAAACAGAACTCGCAACCAAGAGGGCATGAAAATCTGGCGCTGCCGCTTAGCCATGGCACGAACAATGACGCGTGCCGTGTCTTGCGCCGAAGTTTCCTTGTTCAAAAAGGCTGGCATGGTGGCGCGCAATCGCACAAAACCAGGGTGCAGGGCCCCCTCGGTGACAAGGGGGGTGCTGACCCAACCAGCGTACATCACGCCGACACCCACCCGATGCGCTTGCAACTCCAAACGCAAGACATTGCCCATGGCCTCCACCGCCGCCTTGCTGGCCGCATAAGCCGACATTGCTGGCGGGTGGGCAAAAGATGACACCGATGCATTGATCAACACATAACCTTGCTGCTTGATCAAAGCAGGCAAAGCAGCCCGCACTGTGTTGAACACGCCCACCACATTGACGGCCATACACCGCTGCCAGGCATCGGTATCCACATAAGCCACAGGACCAAAAACAGCCACGCCTGCATTGGCAAACACCACATCAAGGCGTTGGTGAACTGCCAGCGTTTGATCCACCACATTAAGCATGGCCGCAAGATCGGTGACATCGGCCACAAAAAACAAGGTATTCTGCCCACATTGCTGCGCCATCTCGATGAGCGGCGCTTCATCGCAATCCACCAAGACAGGTATGCCACCACTGCTCAACACTTCGAGGGCCGTCGCTGCACCAATGCCAGAAGCTGCGCCTGTGATCAGTACCACGCACTCCTTTAGCAACTGGGGCTGAGGTGTGGTGATGAATGCCCGAGACATCAAAGCCCCTGGTTCACAAGGACTTCGTGACCATGAAATACACAATGGGCAGGGGAAGCAAGGTGGCAAAGGCGCCCGCAATTTGCCAAATACGCGACAGCCGCCAATAGGCTTCGCACACGGTGTCCGTGTTTTGCAACAACGCACGCTGCTTGAGTTGAATGGGCACCAACACCAACAACCAGATCAAACCCGAAAAGCTCAGCAAGGCATAGGACCATTGAATCCAGGGATGTCCTTCCCCCCCACCAAAGTTCTGGGCCATGCCGTGACCTGTCCAAACCACCCCCAAGGATCCCAGCAAGGTAAACAACAAGTCGGTGATCAACACCATGCGGTTGCTGAATTGAATGATGGCATGGTTGCGCGTGCGCTCAGCCAACAAAGCCCAAATGCCACTCACAATGACATTGCCCAAAAATAAGCAGGCACACACCAAATGAATGATTTTCAGATTAGCCTCCATCGGAGCCGCTCTTTTCAAAGGATGCGCGAGACTCGGGGGCGTCATTCATAGAGGAGGCTTTTTCTGCTTCGCGTTGCTGGCGGGTGATTTCACGTGAACGACGCAGATCACGAAACTGCCAGACCACAAAACACAGGCCTGCACCCAATAAAACCACTACCTCCACAAGTTTCAGCATGATCAATGCTCACCGGCTGATTCTTTCGCGTTGCTCCAAACGCCCGAACAAATCAACCATCCACTCCACGCGCTCTTCAAAACTGCGAGTTGGCACGGTCCAAGGCTTGGGGTGCGCCAAGAAGTGACGATCGCGACTCACGATGTCCACCAAATAGTGGATAGCAGGGACGGGGCTCAATGGCACATCGGGTAAGGCAGGCGCCTTCAAAGCGACGGCCGTGGCGCGGGCAATCAACGCCAGTTTGCGCGGTGTGGAGACCACCGTGCGGTGGCTCACCGAATCGAGGCCTTCGCGTTCTAGTTGTTTGCCAATTTCTGCATAGACCAAGCGGGCCGCTTGGATCGCGGGGCGGCAGTCCCAGGGCAATTCAGCCAAACCAAACTCGCCCCTGCGATAGAGAGCGTCAGCGCGCAACAGCAAGCGCTGCGCGAAACCCGCAATGCGTGCATCAAAAACGGGCTCCGCGAGCCATGCCTCTGCGTCCATGCCAATTTCACGGAACCATGCCCGAGGAATATACAAACGCCCCATGCGCGCATCGTCGCCAATGTCTCTGGCAATGTTGGTCAGTTGCATGGCCACACCTAACTCGCTGGCGCGGGCAATGGCTGTTTCTGAACTGGCCCCCATGATGAGCGACATCATGGCGCCCACCGTGCCTGCCACTCTGGCGCCATAAGCTTCGACGTCAGCCAAGGTTTCATAGACACGACCTTGTGAATCCCACAAGAACCCATCCAATAAAGCTTCTAACAAGCCCATGGGTATGCCATAACGATGCACCACGACGGTCAAAGCACGGTCAGCGTCTTCAGCGCCCGGACGCCCAGCGTAAATAGCAGACAAGCGCGACTTTAAATCGGCCATGGCCAAGACAGGGTCATCCCCCTCGTCAATGGCGTCGTCGGCCAAACGGCAGAATGCATACAGGGCAATCGCGGGGGGCCGCACACGGACAGGCAATAAGCGTGAGGCTGCGAAGAAGGACTTGGAGCCGCCTCGCATTAACGCCGTGCAAGCCTCTAAGTCGTATGTCAAGGACACGGGCGGTGAACCTAAACTTGGATCAGACAAATGATGTGACATCGGGGACCACCTGTTCAAGCATTTTTGCGGACATCAAGACACTGGGGACACCGGCGCCAGGCTGGCTACTGGCTCCCACCATGAACAACCCATCCACATCTTGACTTCTGTTGTGCGGCCGAAACCATGCACTTTGAAGCAAGATGGGCTCTAGACCAAAACCTGCACCTTTGTAAGACCACAAGCGGTCTTGAAAATCTTGCGGTGTCGTCACTTTGGAGGACACCACATGCTGCTTCAAATCTGGCAACACACTTTCTTGCAACACCGTGGCAATCGCATCGCGGTATTGCTCGGTGATGGCCGGCCAATCGGTCTCGCTGCTCAAGTTGGGCACGACCGAGAGTGCGTAAAAACTGTCACAGCCCTCGGGCGCTAGCGACGGATCGGTGGCGGTTGGGCGGTACAAATACAAACTGAAATCTTTGGACAGCTTGTGGTTTTTGAAAATATCTTGCAGCAAACCTTTGTAGCGCGGACCTAAGACCATCATGTGGTGCGGTACATCCTCGTACTTTCGATCCGTACCGAAATACCAAACAAACAAGCCCGACGAATACTTGCCCTTGGCAATGCGCTTGTCGGTCCAATGCTTGCGGTGCTGGGGCTCGATGAGGTGGCGGTAAGTCCAAGAGGCATCGCCGTTGCTCACCACAATGTCGGCAGGCAAGTACTCCCCGTTGGCCAGTTCAACCCCTTTGGCGCGGCCATCCTCCACACGAATGCGTGTGACAGGTGCGTTGTAACGAATAGGCACTTGGCGTTCATCCAGCAGCTTCACCAACTCACACACGATGGCACCGGTGCCCCCCATGGCCGAGTGCACACCCCAGCGGCGCTCCAAGGAATGGATGAGGGAATAAATGCAAGTGACGGAATAAGGATTGCCGCCAATGAGTAAAGGATGAAAGCTCATGACGATGCGCAACTTGGGGTGCTTGATGTGTTGCGCCACCAGGCTGTATATCGAGCGCCAAGCTTGCATGCGGGCCAAATTGGGCATGGCCTTGATCACGTCACCGATGGTTTCAAACGGCACCATGCCCAGCTCAACAAAACCCAGCTGAAAACACTTCTCAGACGCCACCATCAGGCTTTTAAAACCTTGCACATCTTCAGGGCTGAATTTGGCGATTTGCGCCAGCATCTGCTCGTCGTTGTTGCTGTAATCGAAGTGCGTGCCATCATCAAAGCGAATGCGGTAGAAAGGCGACATCAAACGCAAGTCAACATGGTCTTTCATATCACGTCCACACAGCGTGAACAACTCGGCGATGAGGTGAGGCAAGGTGATGATGGTGGGGCCCGCATCGAAGGTGAAACCATCTTGCTTGTGAACGTAAGCACGGCCCCCTGGCGCATCGAGCTTTTCCAGCATTTGAACGCGATAACCTTTGACGCTCAAACGAATGGCGGCAGCCAAGCCACCAAACCCCGTGCCAATCACAATCGCCGTAGGCGCACGTTTTCCCAATTCAGAGGCAGCGCCCGTGCCTTGGGTTTGACCACCACCGCCATCGCCCCCGCCATCCGTCTTAATTGACTTGTAAAGATTTGTCATGTGAATCCATTGGGTTAGGCAACACGGGGGACACATGCGCGTCAAACATCACAGGTGATTGCATAGTGGGTTGTTTACGAATCGCCCAGCGCCACAGAGCCGTGGTGTCGAGGGGTAACACCAGCATGAGGTGCTCCACAATGGCCAAGGCCAATATGGTGCCCACCAAGACCGCACCGACCACTTGCGCAGGTGTCGTCATGGGTTGGTTGGCGAAGTCCACCAACAGCCACAAGCAAGCACTGGCCGTCACGACTGCAAAAGGAAAGAAGGCATTCATCGGACGACGTTTAAAAAAACTTTCCAAATAAGCCAAATGTGCAGGCAAGAATTCTTCACTCAAATTGCGCACCCCAAAGAACAGGTTCAGTTTGGCACTGGTGCGCATGACCCACAAAACCAAGTAAGTGCCAGTGCCCACTTGGTTGGGGGCCTCCCATGTGATGACCACAATGGCCACGCCCACCATCAAAATCGCCAACTCGTGCCAAAGGACTGCATTGAAGGACGCCACAAATCGCGACATGCCTGTAGTGCTTTTTAAGATCGCCGTTTTTTGCGGACCTGTGATCCACCCCGTGAGAAAACTCAACTCATTCCAACCCCAAGCCAGCAAGGCACATGTGAAAGCGCAATAGGCCCCCATGACGCCTGTTTGCTGCGCGGTATGGGATAAACCCACTAAGGCGCCAACACAGAGCGCCGAGGAGATCACTAAACTCATGGTCACCGCCGTGCGCGACATGCGATTCAACAGAATCACGATTCCAGTGCTGAACCACCAGATGAAAATCGCAAATCCCAGCGCAATGAAGGTGTCGGTCATCCTTGGCTTTCAGTGTCTGTTGGCTACACAATTACCAAGCAGGCACCATGCGAACATCCGCTGGCAGCGCATGGTGCTTGACTGGCAAAAAGTACAAGCGGACAAACGTCAGACCTCCTGAAATGGCCCAACGCGCACGCTGCAGATGGCCGATCAAGCCACCCTTGGCTTTGGCGATATCCATTTGGGTTTGCACGTGTAGCAAACGAGACAAGCAATCTCTAAAGGCTGGGTTGTCGATATCCAAGCTGACTGGGAAAACTTGCTTGGTGATTTCGTTGGTGATGCGAAACACCTCATAGTCGTAGGTAGTCGACTCCAAGCCCATCTCCTCGTGCAGCATGGGACGGCTGTGGTCACGTACATACATCGTGGCATAAACGGCCACCAAGAAAAAGCGAATCCAATACACGTTACCGCCACGTAGCAAATGCGGGTTGGCGCGCATGATTAACGCAAAAGATTCACCATGGCGAAACTCATCGTTGCACCAACGCTCAAACCAGCGAAAGATAGGGTGAAAGCGCTTGTCTGGATTTTTTTCCAGCTGCCGATAAATGGTGATGTAGCGGGCATAGCCAATTTTTTCGGACAAATAAGTCGCATAAAAAATGTATTTGGGCTTGAAGTAGGTATAGGCCTTGGTGCGCTTCAAATCGCCTAAGTCAATGCCGAGGCCAAAGTCTTTCAACGACTGATTGATAAAACTCGCGTGCCGCGATTCATCACGCGCCATGTAGCGCATCAATTGTTTGATATCTGGATTTTCAACATGTTTGAAAATCTCGTTGTACAAAATGCAGCCTGAAAACTCTGAGGTGAGTGAGGAGATCAAAAAGTCTAAAAACTCTTGGCGCATTTCAGGGCTGACCTGCGAGAAGCGCTCTGCAACTTCCTTGGCAAACTGCTCATCGCGCTGAAAATGATCGTGGTTGTTGTCACCCTCGTATTCCGCCATCATTTTGTCCCACTCCACGCGAACAGGGGACATGTCTAGCTTGTCCATCGCTGCAAAGTCTGTGGTGTAGAAACGAGGGCTGAGCATATTGCTCTCGACGGCTTTTTGGGATGCTTTTTCGGCGCTATCAATGGTTGCTGTGGCTGGTTGCATATAAATGACTCCAATTTTTCGGATGAATGAACGACGCCGCTGTTTATTCTGGTCGCATGGCTAAAAACCTGGCGAATTCAGCCACATTGGTGGGACCAAACGACTCTAAGTCCACCCGCTGTCCCGTACTGGGATCAAACAAAGTCACGCGGCCATCGACTCGGGCAATCAACTCAAAAGGGGCGGCAGAGCCGATGCCCCGTGAATATCTTTCTCGCGTCAGAGCGCGCAAAGCCCCTCGCACAAACCCTTGCTCCCCATGTAAGACCGTCAAGGTCTCGCCCGTTACACCATCCTCCACGCGAACACCACCATCTTGATGGTCTTGAAAAACCAGTGCGCGTTGCATCGTCGGCGCTGCTGCTTTTTGGTCTGGGCCGTTGCCTGTGATGCGAATCAAGCCCACAGAGATCAATGAAAAAGCGAGAATTCCCGCTGCGCAAAACAACACCCACTGAGGAAAGTGATCAGGCGCAGTTCGACGCGTCAAGGTGGATGTGTGCGAGGCGTTCATGTCAAACTCACTTGCAAGTTATTGGACTTAGCGCTATCTGCCTGAACACTGGGTGCGGCATTGGCAGCTAGGCCTGTGGCTTGAGTCCAAGCATCTCTTAGCTTGACAGACACCTCTTGCACATGGGGAATGGCACGCAAAGTCGGCTCTGGTTTGCTGATGCGCCAAGGCCTGACGCTGGGCCATAAATGAACCCATGCAATTCGGTCTGACCCGTGCAAAGCCAGGGTGATGTCACCAGCGCCATGGTCTAAAACGCGAACATCCGCTGACGCGACTTGCTTGAGTGGCAAGTTAAAAGTCACCGTGAGCACAATGCCTAAACGCATGACCACCCGCTTATTGGTCAAGGTGTAGACCGTCGTGCGCGAGGTGAAGTAAGCCATCAACCAGACCGTAGCAAGTCCCACAATGGCCACTGGCGTGATCCATTTGAGCGACAAAACCACCGCCCAAGCGCCCTCATCTAACGCCGGCCAAGCGCATGCGCCCATCAGGAGCATGAAATAAATGGCCAGTTTTTTGATGTGAAACGCTGAGGAGGCCAAGGCCCCCGCATCGGGTGAGCCTTGCCAAACAATGAACTCATCGGCGGGCAATCTCTCAGGCAAGCCAAACTGCGGTTCAAACTCATATTCATGACCAAGGTTTTCGATGGGCATTTTGATTCCTCAACAGCTAGTCATCTGACAATTCATTAACAAGGACACAGATTCTTAAATCAGCGGCTCACCGCGCTTGGCATCGGCATACATCGTTCCGCCACCGTAATACGCGCTGATTTTTTCTTCTTCCAATTTCGTGACTTGGTCAGGGTTTCTCAGCGCAGGCACTGCAGCGAAATGCCTTGCATAGATAGCATGCACTTCAACTTGGTTTCTGCGAATCAGGGAAAACATCATGGGCAACAAAACTGTGCGACCGCCAGCGATTTCAACTTCCAAATATCGGAACATCATTTCAGCGGAATCAATCCAGATGTCTTTGACCGTGCCGCCTTGTTTGCCGTCGCCGGCCATGACAGGCAAGCCTCGCGGATCGACATCTTGCTCTGCAACTGAGAATGTGCTGGCGATTCGCAGAGGTTGAATCAGTGGCACGCCATGGCTGGTCATCTCAGGAACATCTTCGCGACTGGCATAAGCACCAGGACCGACAGCTGCCGTCATGGCATCGCCTTTAGGTGCAATTGGTGAACCTGAGCTTGGGCTAGCGGCCACGGCGTTGTAAGCGGGCTCTTTACGCGTGAGATCAGGCACCGTCACACTTTTGCCAGTCTCTAGCAAAAATGTTTTGGGCTCAGGGATTGGAAAACCCTTGACCACAACACGTCCGTTACTGCTGGACTCCATGGGGTAGCCCTCGCGATGGTTTTCCATCACGAGATACCAAATCAGGCCAGCAAAAAATATCCAAAATACATAAAGCAGTATCTGAGCTAAATCGATGTAGCCAGTGATGTTGCCTACTGTTTGCATAATCATTTCTCCTTTGAACAACTAAATGCGTGACTCGGTCAAACCGAGGGTTGAGGGGACAGCGGGTAAGAAAGAGGTGCTGCGTTTGACCAAGGGGCCAATCGCAATCAGGGTGAGAAACAACAAAAACATTTCGACGTGATAGACCACGCTATAGGCCACCGAGGGGTCTGTCAGCCCAGAGCCCCAGGCGCCTTGGGCCGTGAGCGTGTTCACGCCATCGCGCAAAGCGCCGCCCATGAACATGGCCAAACCAGCAGCGGCGGCTTGCACAGCCCCCCAAGCACCTAAGGCCAAGCCTATAAAAGCAGCCTCTAGACGCATGGCGGTAAATAAAGTGCCCACCGCAAACAAGCCACCACCAAAGCCGATCCCCAGTGCGCCAAGTCTGAATAACCAGCCAGCATCGAGGGGGGCTGAAAAAATCACCGCGGCAAATGAAGGCAAACCTGCCAATGCGCCATAAGCTGCCAAGCGCATGGGATCAATGCCTTTTGCCAAGTGGCGACCCGCCACATAAAAGCCCAACAACCCGCCGCCTGACAACATCGCAGTCAGTGCGCTGGTGGCGCCCACACTCAATTTAAGAATTTCACCCCCATAGGGCTCGAGCACAATGTCTTGCATATTGAAGGCCATGGTCCCCAAAGCAGTGGCCCACAAAAAGCGTTTGGCGTTGGGTATGGCAATGAATTCAGCCCAAACCGCTTTGAAAGGACGACGAATTTCGTTCTTCAAGGACTTCACACGTTCAGGATTGCGAGGTTCTTGTTTCCACAGCGCCACGCTGTTGAGCAGCAACACCACCAAGGCCGTACCTTGCACGACTTGGACCAAAATTTCAGGCGTGAATCGAGCCAATAAAAAGCTGTACACCAGACTGCCAAAGACAGCCCCAACCAAGAGCATGGTGTACATCAGGGCCACCACGCGCGGGCGTGTTTCTTCACTGGCCTGATCGGTGGCCAAAGCCAGCCCTGCGGTTTGTGAGGTTTGCAGCCCTGCCCCGACCATCAAGAAAGCGATGGCAGCAGCCCCTTGAGCGACCCAGTCCGGCACGGGGACTTGCCCGCCACCCGACAAGACCAGCAAGGCAAAGGGCATGACGGCCAATCCCAAAAATTGAATCAAGGTGCCGCCCCACATATAGGGTACGCGACGCCACCCAAATGCAGAGACATGGATATCGGATTGATACCCCGTGACGGCTCTAAATGGCGCCACCAAAAGAGGCAGTGCCAACATCATCGAGACCAACCATGCAGGCACGAACAGTTCCACAATCATCACGCGGTTCAACGTGCCAATCATCAGGGCGGTTGTGATGCCCATGGTGAACTTAAACAAAGACAAACGCAACAAACGCGCCATCGGCAAGCCAGGGCTGGCCACGTCCGCGAACGGCAGCCAACTCATAGGCATTTGCTTAGCAAATTTGGTAAACGTTTTGGCTCTCATGAGCGAACCCACTCCATCGCTTTGGATTTGTAAAAACCACTGGACACCTTGTGTGCGCGAGCACAGCGCCAGTCGCTCAAGGACGCGTGCGTCCGCATGAGTTCTGCAATGCGCGTCTCAGCCATGGGCTCTAGCCAAGGCGCACGATCGCTTCTGGGCAACAAACGCCCTACAGAAATCATCATGGCCAAAAAAGGTGTGCGCGGTGCAAAGGTAAACACAATCGATTGGCGCGTGCGTTCCGCCAACTGGCTCAGGGCATGCACGGCATCTTCGGTTTGGTAATGAATGATGGAATCCATGGCCACCACATGGTCAAAGTGACCCAAACCTTTGTCGAGCATGTCACCACTGTGAAACTCCACCAGGTGTGCGACGTCGGCCGGAATTCTTTCGCGCGCCAGGTCAACCAGGGTGGGCGACAAATCAATGGCCACCACTTGAGCGCCTAAACGGGCCGCTTCAACCGCCAACGCCCCTGTGCCACAACCCGCATCCAAAATGCGTTTGCCCTTGAGGTCTTGCCCCAACCAGGAGACCAAAGTCGATCGCATTTGATCGCGTCCCGCACGCACGGTGGCGCGAATGCGTCCCACGGGCGCATCAGAAGTCAAGGTGGCCCAGGCGGCCGCGGCAGTGCGGTCGAAATAGTTTTCGATTTGACCGCGGCGTTGCTCGTAAGTGATGTCAGTCATCGCCAAAGCCCTTAATCAAAACCCAAGAGATCAAAAATGTCGCGGTCTTTCATGGGCACCGCAGAATAGGCCTCACCGCCCAACCACATGTTGGCAGCCAGTCGCATGTATTCTTTTTGCACGGCCTCCAACTCGGGCGAATGCTCCATCTCGAAAAGCGTTGATTTTTTCAAGCGGCTGCGTCGAATCACATCCAGATCGGGGAAGTGCGCGGCCAGCTTCAAACCAATGCGGTCGTTGTACTTGTCAATCTGGTCCGTGGCTGCACTGCGGTTGGCAATGACGCCACCTAAACGCACGTTGTAGTTTTTGGCCTTGGCACCAATGGCTTGGACAATGCGGTTCATTGCGAAGATGGAGTCAAAGTCATTGGCGGTGACGATCATGGCGCGATCGGCATGCTGCAAAGGCGCTGCAAAACCACCACACACCACATCGCCCAGCACGTCAAAAATCACCACATCGGTGTCTTCCAGCAGGTGGTGCTCTTTCAGGAGTTTCACCGTTTGACCCACCACATAACCACCACAGCCTGTGCCTGCGGGCGGGCCTCCGGCTTCGACACACATCACGCCGTTGTAGCCTTCGAACACAAAGTCTTCGACGCGCAATTCTTCGGCATGAAAGTCAACGGTTTCCAGCACATCAATCACCGTGGGGAGCATCTTCTTGGTGAGCGTGAAGGTGCTGTCGTGTTTGGGGTCACAGCCAATTTGCAAGACACGTTTGCCCATTTTTGAAAAAGCAGCCGATAAATTTGAAGAGGTGGTGCTCTTACCAATGCCACCTTTGCCGTAGATGGCAAACACTTTGGCATTGCCAATCTTCACATCGGGGTCGAGTTGAACTTGTAGGCTGCCCTCCCCGTCTAATTTGGGATTGCGTTTAACCGTTGGAAACGGCAGGGTGGCGACTGTCATGCTGGGGCTCCTTCATAAACGCCTTCTAGGCGATCTTCCAGTTCTTCACTTGCTTGGCGAAGGGCTTGCAAGGTCTCGGCATCGGGTTGCCAATAGTTGCGTTCAGACGCTTCGATCAAACGGTTGGCCACTCGCGCGGAGGCCGTCGGATTCAGTTTGGCCAAGCGTTCGCGCATGGCAGGATCCAGCATGAACGTCTCAGACAGTTGTTTGTAAACCCAAGGTTGCACTTGGCCCGTGGTGGCGGACCAGCCCATGGTGTTGGTGACATGCGCTTCGATTTGTCGAACGCCTTCGTAGCCGTGCTCGAGCATGCCTTCAAACCACTTGGGGTTGAGCATGCGGGTCCGCAACTCGATGGACACCTGCTCTTTCAAAGAGCGCACAGCGGCATGGCCTTTAGTCTGGTCACCGATGTAGACGGGCGGTGTTTTGCCTCCTTTGGCCACTTTCACCGCTTGCGTGATACCGCCCAAGGTGTCAAAGTAGTTGTCGACGGTGGTCACACCTAACTCGACCGAGTCCAGATTTTGGTAAGTCAACTGCACATCAGCCAAGGCGGTTTGCATGAGGGCTGTGTGTTGCACGGCTCGCCCTGTGCGGCCGTAGGCAAAGCCTTTGCGGCGCTTGTAGGTTTCAGCCAGTTCGCCCTCATCGTCCCAACGGCTGCTCTCGACCAGGTTGTTCACGTTGGCGCCGTAAGCACCTTCTGCATTGCCATAGACCCGCAATGCGGCCGTTTCTAAACTACAGCCGTGCTCTTGCTGGTAGGCTAGGGCATGTTTGCGGATCCAGTTCATCTCCAGCGGCTCGTCGGCAGACGCAGCCAGATATGCCGCCTCAGCCAACAGCTTGATCTGCAGGGGCATGAGATCGCGGAAGATGCCCGACAAAGTCATGATCACGTCAATGCGTGGACGTCCTAACTCTTCTAAATCGATGAGGCTCGCGCCTGCAATCCGACCATAACTGTCAAAGCGTGGCATCGCCCCCATCAGGGCCAAAGCCTGTGCAATCGGCGCGCCTTCATTCTTCAGGTTGTCACTGCCCCACAATACCATGGCAATCGATTCCGGCAAAGGGTTGCCATCCGCACAGTGGCGCTCAATCAGCAATTGCGCTTGAACTTTGCCATCACGAACGGCCATGGCACTTGGGATTCTGAAGGGGTCAAACCCATGGATATTGCGGCCCGTGGGCAGCACAGCGGGCGTGCGCAAAATATCGCCGCCCGGTGCGGGTCGAATGTAGCGGGCGTCCAACGCACGCAGCATGGCAGAGACTTCCGTGTCCACGGCCAAATGGGCCTGAGACGCCACCAATTCGCGCAACACATCAAGGCTGGCGTGTTGGCGTGGCAAACCTGCAGCCGCCAAAGCGCGCTCTGGCGAGTGACCTTCTACCAAGGCTTCAACAGACGCACGCTCAAGCTGCACCCCATGGTTGGCATCGGCCATGGCCAGCAGCATATCGACTTGCTGCGCAGGGCTGGGGGCACGACCGGCCACATGCAAACCGTGTGGAATGAGGGCGTATTCCAGCTCGAGCATTTCTTCACCCAAGCGCATCACTTTTTGGTCCAACTCCGTGCCCATATGGGCCGCATCCCAAGCAGGCTCTGCCGCCAACAAATCCAGTTCTACCGCTTGGGCTTGAATGACCGCAGCCAAGGCAACACGCTCGCGATTGCCACTCTCCAGAGTCCGCCACCGCTCAAGCGATGACTTCAACTCGTTCAAGCCTTTGTACAAACCCGCTTGGGTAATGGGTGGGGTCAAGTAGCTGATCAAGGTCGCCCCCGAACGGCGTTTGGCGATCGCACCTTCTGAGGGGTTGTTGGAGGCATACAAATAAATATTGGGTAAATCGTCAATCAAACGATCGGGCCAACAGGTGCCGCTCATACCCGATTGTTTACCCGGCATGAATTCCAGCGCACCATGGGTGCCAAAGTGGAGTACCGCATGCGCTTTGAAGTCTTCACGCAGGTAGCGGTAAAAAGCCGAGAAAGCATGCGTGGGTGTCAAACCTTTTTCAAACAACAAACGCATGGGGTCACCTTCATAACCAAACGAAGGCTGCACACTGACCAACACATTGCCAAACTTCTTACCCAAGACAAAGATGGAACTGCCATTGCTCAACTGGCGTCCTGGGGCTGGGCCCCATTGCGCTTCAATCTCTTTGAGCCAACGCTCGCGTCGCACATGGTCATCCGCAGAAATCAAAGCATGCACATTGGCGTCAGCGCCATATTGCGACGCATTGCCGAGCAGCAAGGCATCGCGCAAATCATCCACACTGGCAGGGACATCGACTTGGTAGCCTTGCATCTTCATGGCGGTCAGGGTGTTCCACAAAGATTCGAACACAGCCAAGAAAGCAGCCGTGCCAATATTGCCTGCATTGGGCGGGAAGTTGAACAGCACAATGGCCACGTTGCGGTCTTGCCGTTCGCTGCGCTTCAAGGCCACCAATTTACTCACACGCGCTGCCAACATGATGGCGCGCTCTGGGCAAGAGTGCATGTCTTGGGCGTTGGTGCTTTCACCAAACGTACACGCATGATGGCAACCTGTGCAGGTCACGCCTGCCGCGCCTGGGCGCCCACCAAACACGATGGGGCTGGTCGATCCGTCCAGCTCGGGAATGGCCACCATGATCGTGCTTTCAACGGGCAGCAAGCCACGGTCAGAGCCCCCCCATTGGTCCAGCGTCTGAAATTCAACGGGGTGCGCCGCGACATAGGGCACATCGAGTTTGGCCAACACCTCTTCGGCGGCCTTGGCATCGTTGTAGGCGGGGCCACCGACGAGTGAAAAGCCACTCAGTGACACCACGGCGTCGACACAGACTTGACCATTTTTGAAGAAAAATGCATCAATCGCCGGCCTCGAATCCAAGCCCGCTGCAAACGCAGGAATCACGCGCAAACCTTGGGCTTCCAGTGCCGCAATCACGCCATCGTAATGCCCGGCGTTACCCGACAACAAATAGGAGCGCAGCAACAAAATACCCACGGTGCCTTTGAGCGCCACGCCTTTGGGCACTGGCAAGGCATTGACGTCTTCACTGAACTTCCCACCCATGCGGGGGTGATAAACGCCCACTTCAGGGTAATGAACGGGCGCCTCCACCTTGACCTTGCCACGCAGAGATTTACGAGGGCCATCGGCACCTCGGTCAATCAAATGACGCACCATGTTCAACACGTTGTCATCCGAGCCCCCCAACCAATATTGCAGGGTGATGAAGTACGAACGGACGTCTTGCGCTGTGCCCGGAATGAAGCGCAGCAATTGAGGCAAGCGGCGCAACATTTTCATTTGTGCAGCGCCGCCTGTGGCAGGTTTGTCTTTGCTGCCGCCGCGCAATTTTTTCAACAACGCCATCGGCCCGCTGGCCGGTTTGCTCATGTCAAACTGGCCCAAGCGCGTGAGCTGTGTGACTTCTGTCGCACTGGCCATGCACACCATGGCATCGCAGTTCATGCGGCGGGCACGCAGATCATCCAGGATGGGCAAAAAGTGATCTTCGAGGAACAACATGCCGCACAACACAATGTCGGCAGCGGCAATGTCAGCCTTGCATTTGGCAATCAGTGCCTCGTTGCCCGTGTATTCTGAAGCTGCGTGCAAGGACCAGCTCAGCCCTGGAAAATCGCGCTTCAACTGGTGGTTGGCACGGTTGAAAGAGCTTGCAAAATGCGTGTCCATCGTCACCACCACCAAGCGAATGGGCGTGGTGTCACGCGTAGAGGCCTTATGACTGAGAGAAGTAAGCTTTAGATTCATACAGTGTCTCCGTCGTGATCACCGAGATGCCACGCTCGGTGGCGTATTTCTCAGTGTTTCTTCGGGCTTTGCTGCGCACGAAAAAGGGTATTTTTTTGAGTTCTTTTTCTGCACCTGCATCCCAGCCCGCTACCGTGATAGTTTCTGAGAGCACGTCACTTGGTGCTTGCCCAGATGGCAACGCAGCAGCTGCTTTTGCGATCGCCTGCTGGCTTTGCGCGTGCACGCCACCGCCTAAGTGCGAAGGCGCAGCATCTTCATGGAACTCTGCGTCACCCCTGAACATGCCAATCAAATGTTCCTCGAGGCCCATCATGAGTGGGTGAACCCATGTGTCAAACAAAACATTGGCGCCTTCAAATCCCATTTGGGGGGAATACCGCGCAGGGAAATCCTGCACGTGGACTGGCGCGGAAATAACAGCACAGGGCACACCCAAACGCTTGGCAATATGCCGCTCCATTTGTGTGCCCAGCACCAATTCGGGGTTCAACTCTGCAATCCGCGCTTCTATTTCTAAATAGTCATCGCTGATCAAAGCTTCCACGCCATACAGCGCGGCAGCCTCTCGAACCTCACGGGCAAATTCGCGGCTGTAGGTGCCAATGCCGACCACTGCAAAGCCCATCTCTTGGGCCGCGACGCGCGCGGCAGCCACGGCGTGGGTGGCATCCCCAAACACAAACACGCGTTTGCCTGTGAGGTAGGTGGAGTCGACCGAACGCGCATACCAGTCTGCACGCGAGACAGCTTTTTCAAGCGCCGCAGCTGGATCGAGCCCTGCCAATTCGGCCACTTCACGGACAAACTCGCGTGTGGCGCCATGGCCCATGGGTATGGTTTTGGTGAATGCTTGTCCAAAACTGCGTTTCAACCATTGCGCACTCAAGTTGGCAATTTCGGGGTAAAGCACCACATTGAAATCGGCATCGGCTAAGCGAGCAACATCTGCGGCAGTGGCCGAGAGGGGCGCGACCACATTGATGTCAATGCCCATGTTGGTGAGCAGCTGGCGAATTTCGGTCAAATCATCGCGGTGCCTAAATCCCAATGCGGTGGGCCCTAAGATGTTGCAGCGCGGCTTGGTGGATTCAGACTTGACCACCTCATCTTTTGGCAAAGCCAAATTGCGAACCAATTGGTAAAAAGTTTCAGAAGCGCCCCAGTTTTCTTTGCGCTGATAAGAAGGCAACTCCAGAGCCACCACGGGAATCGGTAAATTGAGTGCTTTACACAACCCCCCTGGGTCGTCTTGAATCAGTTCGGCCGTACAGGACGAGCCCACCAGCATGGCTTTGGGGGAAAAACGCTCGAAAGCTTCGCGTGCGGCTGTTTTGAAAAGTTCAGCGGTATCGCCACCCAAATCGCGCGCCTGGAAGGTGGTGTAGGTCACAGGCGGGCGTTTTGGCAAACGCTCGATCATGGTGAACAACAAATCGGCGTAAGTGTCCCCTTGAGGCGCGTGCAAAACATAGTGCACATCTTCCATCGCCGTGGCCACACGCATCGCGCCTACAT
>JAVLFR010000306.1:0-8609 GCA_046052785.1 Limnohabitans sp.
TCGTCGGCAGCGTCAGATGTGTATAAGAGACAGGAGAGCTTGTTGACCGCTGGTGTGTTGGCCGCTTGCTTGGTCACCTGGTTCACGTTCTTGCCTTCGTTCATTTTTATCTTGGCGGGCGGGCCGTTGGTGGAGAGCACACACCGCAAGCTGCAATTCACAGCACCCCTGACCGCCATCACCGCCGCTGTGGTGGGGGTGATCTTGAACCTGGCCCTGTTCTTTGGCTACCACCTGCTGTGGCCCGGGGGTTTTGCGGGTGCATTAGATGTGCGCTCAGCGGGCATTGCCGTGGGCGCAGCGCTGGCCTTGTTCAAATTCAAGCGCAGCGTGATGGAGGTGATTGGCCTATGCGCCTTGGTGGGTTTGGCCATCAAGTTGATTCCGCTGTAGCAAATGCAGCCACTTGAATGACGGCCACTTCGCCTCAGCTTGGACGGCCGCTTGTCTTGCGAGAGACTTGTATGTTTGACACGGCAGTGACATATATTTGTCACGAAAAAACGGTAATATTGTTTCCATGAAACACGGCACCCTTCTTGCAGCCATTGATTTGGGCTCTAACAGTTTTCGTCTCGAAATCGGTCGTTATGAACATGGACAAATTCAACGCGTTGCTTACTTGAAAGAAACGGTTCGTCAAGGCAGCGGTCTTGACGCAGACCGCAACCTCACACCCGAAGCCATGCAGCGCGGCTGGGATTGCTTGGCAAGATTTGCCGAACGGCTGTCGGGCTTCAAAAAAACCCAAGTTCGCGCCGTCGCAACGCAAACCTTGCGTGAAGCCAAAAATCGTGAAGAATTTTTAAAACACGGCTGTGAAATCTTGGGGTTCCCCATCGAAGTGATTGCAGGCACGGAAGAGGCCCGTTTGATCTACCAAGGCGTGGCCCATTTGCTGCCCAGTGACAACGAGCGTCGCTTGGTGATTGACATTGGCGGGCGTTCCACCGAACTGGTTCTGGGCCAAGGGCTGAGCGCCTCTGAGACGGCCTCATTTCGTGTGGGCAGCGTGACCTCGTCGATGAAATACTTTGCAGACGGCGAATTCACAGAGCAAGCGTTTTATCGGGCTGACATTGCAGCGCAAGCGGTGCTGGAAGAAGCCATTTCTGCCTACCCCCGCAACCAATGGCGCAAAGCCTATGGCGCCTCAGGCACCGTGGGTGCTGTGGCGGAAATCTTGGAGCTGGCTGGTTTTCCTGAAGGTGAGGTCACCCTAGATGGCTTGGACTGGTTGGTCAAATGCTTGGTGCGATCTGGCAGCTCAAACAAAGTTCAGCTCGAAGGTCTGAAGGATGACCGCCGCGCCGTCATTGGGGGTGGCGTGAGTATTTTGCGCGCGCTGATGACCATCTTACAAATCGACACCTTGACTGTGGCGCAAGGGGCTTTGCGACATGGCGTGTTGTATGAGATGGTGGAGCGTGAAGACCACAACACGGACACGCGTGACTTGTCCGTCCAGCGGTTGGCCCTGAAGTTTGCGGTGGATGCACAACAAGGTCAACGCGTCAGCCAAGTGGCTCAGCATTTGTTGCAAGACATGTTCAACCCGTCTGAGGAAGCAGGCGCACAATTGGCGCGCCTGCGGCGAAAACTCAACTGGGCCGCACAGCTCCATGAGGTAGGCGTTGCCATTTCGCACAGCGATTACCACAAGCACGGCGCCTATATTTTGGACAACGCCGACTTGGTGGGCTTTAGCATGTTCGAGCTCCATCGACTGGGTTTGTTGGTCTTAGGCCAACGCGGAAAACTGAAAAAGCTCGAAAATGAGCTGGAAGAAAACGAGTTTGCAAAAATGCTCATGGCCATACGACTGAGCCTGATCTTGTGTCATGCCCGCAAAGACCCTGAGCACCAAGTGCTGCATCTCGCATGCGATGACAACAAGCGTCGCATCACCTTGACTGCGCCGCCATCGTGGTCTGAGAACTACCCTCAATCCATGCATTTGCTCAAGATGGAAACCGCCGCTTGGCAAAAAGCCCCTTGGGTGTTTGAGTTTGTGACAAATTAAAAATTTATATGACAGTGGCTTTTTCAACCCAAACGATATAAACTGTTTATTCGATTCAATTTAAGGAAATCCATCGATGAATAACACTGCACAAAAAAAACTCGTCCAAGCTGCTGTCAAGGTGCCTCTCGCTCAAGCCCCTGCCGCCAAAAAAGCCACTGTGAAAAAGACCGCCGTGAAAAAAGCGGCTGCCACACAGCCCGCCACCAAAAAGCCGGTGGTTAAAAAAGCAGCTGCCAAGCCCATCACTAAAACTGCCGTGAAAACCGCTGTCAAAACAGCCAAGACAGCGCAAGCCGCAAAACCCACCAAAGTGAAAAAGCCAAAGTTGGTACGCGACAGCTTCACGATTCCTAAAGACGAATATGTCGTGATCGAAAGCTTAAAAGTTCGCGCAGGCAAACTCGGACAGGCCGTGAAGAAAAGCGAATTGTTGCGCGCAGGCATCAAAGCCCTGGCCGCCATGAGCGATATTCAATACAAAGCTGCACTCAGCAATGTGCCGACCATCAAGACCGGTCGTCCCAAGGGCTCGAAATAAGCTCTGGACAGGCGACGGTCAACAGCACAGTTTGCAGTTGACCTTCGCGCACCCTTGTCCTGAGCCACCACACCGCGCCCTTGCGCACAGGGCAGGTTTCTTCTTTCATCCCAAGCAACTGCGACACCAATTGTCCCAAATAGGGCTGATGGCCCACCAGCAACACAGGCCCTTTCAACTGGGGCCCTGTCTCAGGGTGCCACTTGAGCAGAGCCAACACGTCGTCGACTGAAGTCTCAGGCACGAGCTCATCACGCAATTTAAATTTCCGATCGAGCGGCGCGACTGTTTGCTGGGTCCGCACAGCGGGGCTGACCAACACACGGGTGCCTTCTGGCAGTTGACTGTCTAGCCAAGAGGCCATCTTGGCCGCTTGTTTCTCGCCTTTTTTGGTGAGGGGTCTGGACAAGTCGTCCCCGCCCTCAGCGGCCACTTCCGCTTCTGCATGACGCCACAAAATCAAGTCCATCATCACTCCTTCATGAGGCATCACACCCTGTTGCCGTACATCGCCATCAAGCTGGTTTGCGCGCCATGCAGCTTCAAGGCTGGTGCAGACTTGGTTGACGTTCGTTTCGGCTTGGCAGGCTGAACGCGGCTGTAATCTCCATCGGCATTCATGGTCCAAGCATCGACGTTGTCGCTCAAGTAGGCGACCAAACATTCATTGATGACGCGCTGGCGCAACACAGCATCTTCCACGGGCCATGCCAACTCAACACGGCGCATCATGTTGCGGCTCATCCAGTCGGCACTCGACAAATACAAAGACTCCGCATCGCCAGAGCGGAAATAAAACACCCGTGAGTGCTCTAAAAACCGCCCAATGATGGAGCGCACGCGGATGTTGTCGGTCACCCCAGGTCGCTGGGCTGGCAACATGCAAGCCCCACGGATAATCAAATCGATCTGCACGCCCGCTTGCCCAGCGTGCACCAAAGCTTCCATCAGCTTTTCATCGGTCAGGGTGTTCATTTTCAAAATGATGCGACCCGCCACGCCCTTGGCTGCAGCTTGTGCGGTTTTCTCAACCTTCTCGATCAAACTGCGTTGCAGCTGGAACGGCGCAATCATGAGTTTGTTCAAACGTGGAATCTTGCTTTGGTTGGCCAGCAAGTTAAACACGGTTTCTACATCATGGGTGATCTTGGGCTCGCAGGTGATGTGACTCAAGTCGGTATAGAGCTTAGCCGTGCGGGGGTTGTAATTGCCTGTGGACAAATGCGCATAACGGCGAATTGTGCGGCCTTCACGACGCGAGACCAACAGCATCTTGGCATGCGTTTTCAAACCCACCACCCCGTAGACCACTTGGGCCCCAATGTATTCGAGCTTCTCAGCCCAATTGATATTGGCTTCTTCGTCAAATCGCGCCTTCAACTCCACCACCACCGTCACTTCTTTGCCGCGCTGCACCGCTTCGCGCAGCAACTCCATGAGTACCGAGTCTGCACCTGTGCGATAAATGGTTTGCTTGATGGCTAACACCTGCGGGTCACGCACGGCCTCGCGCAAAAACGCCAAGACACCCTCAAAACTTTCATAGGGCTGGTGAATCATCACGTCGCCCGCTTGCAAACGCTCAAAAATGGAGCCGTTGGTCACCATTTGCTCAGGGTAGCCGGCGTTGTAGCGCGGGAATAACCACTTGGGGTTGTCCACCAAATCGATCAACTGGTTCAAGCGCACCAAATTGACTGGCCCATGCACAGGGTAAAGCGCTGAAGCCGGCAACTCAAATTGCTCGAGCAAAAACTCAGACAGGTAGGGTGAGCAGCCTGAAGACACTTCTAAACGAACCGCTTGGCCGTAGTTGCGGTGGACCAAGCCCTGACGCAGCGCCGTGCGCAAATTTTTCACATCCTCTTCGTCCACCGACAAATCGGAATGACGCGTGACTCGGAATTGAGAAAACTCACCGACCTCTCGGCCTGGGAATAAATCCTTCAAATGCGCCCGCACCACGCTGGAAATAGACACGAACAACTGACGCTTGCCAGCGAGTTTTTCTGGCAACTGAATCAAGCGCGGCAGACTGCGCGGCACTTTGACAATCGCAATTTCGTTGTCACGACCAAATGCGTCTTTGCCCGACAAGCGAACGATGAAGTTCAGCGACTTGTTGGCCACTTGTGGAAAGGGATGCGCGGGATCCAATCCCACAGGCAACAACAAGGGACGCACTTCGCGCTCAAAAAAAGACTTGACCCACTGGTGTTGGGCCAAAGTGCGCTCGGCAAAGGACAAAATACGCACGCCCTCTTTGGCAAAGGCAGGCATCAACACATCGTTATAAAGCGCATATTGCTCATCTACCAACTCGTGGGCCACTTTGCTCAAAGAGTTTTGAGCCAACATGCCCGCAGCATCCAGTGGCGCGAGCGGACGATCTAAACTGGCATACAGCGCAGCGCGCACTTCAAAAAACTCATCGAGGTTGGACGAGACAATGCATAAGTAGCGCAAGCGCTCGAGCAATGGCACCTCCGGACGTTTGGCCCAGTCCAAAACACGCTTATTGAAGGCCAACAAACTTTGATCGCGGTCCAGCCACTGCACTTTGTCGCTTTGGGGTGCTGGGGTCTCGCTCTGCTTGGTTCGGGTTATCATGAAATTGCCTGTCTACGTAAGAGCCTAGTGTCACAAATGAAGCTGACAAAACTGTGACATTGACGATGAAAGCACACGATCGCACCCTTAGTTTTAACCGATGCTGTGTACGCCTTGGACACGACAGTCATTAAGATGTCATGATGAATTCGCACACATCTTATATTGGACTGATCACGGCACTCAGTACGGGCTTGCTCATTGGCACAGTCCGTGAAAGGTTGCACAAGCCAGGGCCCATGAAAGCTGGGGTTCGAACCCATGCCATCGTGGCCTTGCTCGGGGCCATCACCTACGACATGGGGCCTCAAGTCTTTATTGCCGCTTTCTTGTTGACAGGTGTCATGGCTGCTGTGGGCTACTACCTAACCGCCACCCAAGACCCTGGCATGACGGGCGAATTCAGCCTCTTGCTCACGTCTGTCTTATCGGCTTTGGCCATGCATGACCCCGCTCTTTCGGCAGGTTTGGGGGTGGTGGTGGCGGGCTTGTTGTTTGTCAAAAAACCACTGCGCCGTTTCAGCCAAGAAATCTTGACGGAACAAGAGCTCAAAGATGCCTTGTTATTGTGCGCGGCAGCCTTAGTGGCTTTGCCTCTGTTACCCACGGAGTCGATTGACCCATGGAACGCCCTTAAGCCCTATGTGATGTGGAAAATTGTGGTGCTCATCATGGGTGTGGGCATGCTGGGTCACATCGCCATGCGCGCTGCTGGGGTGACATGGGGCTTGCCCTTGGCGGGATTCTTTTCGGGTTTTATTTCATCCACCGCGGCCGTGGCTGAATTTGGGCGTAAAGCCAAGGTCAATGCTGAAATCACCCCCATCGCCAGTGCGGCGGCCTTGTTGTCGGCTTTGTCGTCTCTCATGTTATTTGTCTTGGTACTCGGCGCGATGGCGCACACCTTGATGGTGTCTGTGATTTGGGCGCTGGCTGCTGCGGGTGTGACCTTGCTGGTCACCGCAATGTTGCTCATCCGAGGAGCCAGCCGCGATCACCGTTTTGAGTTGCCCACGAGTGAAGGGGCGTTTCATGTGTCACACGCCTTGATGATTGCCGCCGTTATCAGCTTGGTCACCCTGTGTTCAGCCTGGCTGCGTACCCTGTTTGGGGACTCGGGCACCCTGGTCACTGCGGTGGTGGTGGGCTTGGTGGAAATCCATGCCGCCGCGGTTGGCATTGCCCAACTCACCCCCGCAGACACCCCGCCCTCTCTCAACGCACGCTGGGGCGTGATTGCCATTCTGGGTGCCAGCATCTGCTCCAAAGTCTTGCTGGCTTTTATCAGCGGTGGCAGAGCCTATGGCTTCAACATTTCCTTGGGCTTGTCCCTAGCGTTGACTGCCGCAGTCAGCAGCATGCTGCTCATGCACTGACCGGCCAAAGCCCTTGGTTTCGAAGCTGCACCAGCAATTGCGAGCCAGCCTCGTCAAGCGTTGTGTTGTTGTGAATCTCGATCAAACGACAACCTGAAGGAAGATCAAGGGCTGACGATCGCTGCATCCTGGCCTCCACCGCCGCAGCCGATTCGCGCCCCCTCGCCATCAAGCGCTGGCGCAACACCTGCGCGTCGGCTGTGATGTGGACCACCGTCAAATTCGGGTATGCCAGCGCAGCTGTGGGCAGATGGGCGCGGGAGCCATTGACCCAGACACAGGTGTTGGGATCTTTCAAACTAGCCAATTCGCTGCTGCGAATGCCATAACGATGCGTATTGGCCTGCCAATGTAGGGCAAATTGGCCCTCTGCCAGCAGTTGATCAAACCCACCGGTATCCACACTGTCATGGTCCTCAGCATCGGGGCGGTCAGACTGAGGGCGGTCAATGGTGCGCCGAGTCCAATACACGGGCGCTGAGGTAGATGTGTGCTGGCGCAACCAGGACAACACGCTGTCCTTGCCTGCGCCCGAGGGGCCCACCACGTAAATCAATCGGTGGTTCATGCGCCCAACGCCACCAGTTCATGCAATTGAAAATCGGCGCCGCGCTCGGGCTCGACAAACAAAGCCAGTCGGTCAAAACGACACACGCCCAGATGTTCAAAGTGGGCCTGCGCCGCCTGCTGCCATGCCCACCTTGAATCTTCAGACATCTCATCCATACGCCCCGTCAGTGACAGATGAAATTCGAACGCCGACAACACATAGGGGTAGCCCCAGGTCATCAACAAACGATCTTGCTCGGGCGTGAGAGGTGCCAGTCGACGGCGCGCCAGGTCTAGCTCGCTCAAGGGCTGTGCAAACCGGTGGAGTTGCGTCACGCAAGCTGCCGCAACGGCATCGAGATGTGTCACATCACCCTCGGGTCGCAGCGCCATGAAGCCCCCAGACGTGCTAACTTTCAAGGGAGGCAACTCAAATGGGACCAAGGTATCAGCCAAGGCCTGCAGGGCTGACATCACGGTTCGCAAGTTTTCCCCAGGCGTGATTTTGAAAGGCGCCTTCAAGGTGGCATGCCAACCATAGCGACGTGGCTCTGCCGTCCCAGCCCATTGCTGTAGAGGCGAGACCCCCGGCAAGAGCGGTTGCGCCATCGCTTGCCCCGTCACAGCGCAACGCCCCAGCCATTGGCTGCCTGCACGCCACCATGGGCTGTCGAAGTCGGGCACGTAATAGACGGCACAACGGTAAGGTGTGGCCAAATATTTTTCGTTAAGAATCATGGTGTTTCACCGTCAAAGTGACGCGGTCACCCGCAAACCAGGCTTTGGAAAATTCAATCGGCAGCCCCGCAGTGTCCACGTTCAAACTGGTCACCATCAAGGCAGGACATGACATGGGTTGGGCCAACAAATCGGCCACTTCCTTATCAGGCAGTCTGGCACTGATGCGGCTTTCTTGCCGCAAATAGTCCATCACACCATGCTGCGCAAACGCCTCGGTGATCGAGCCTGTGTTTTGCACCACCTCCGCCAAATTGGCGAAACGTGGCAAAGGGAAATACCGTTCACTCACATGCAAAGGCTGGCCTGCGCCCTCCCCCAGTACTTGCAAATACAACAGAGCACTGCCCTCAGGCACGCGCAAGGCCTGCGCCTCATCTAGCCCCGCCTCGACCTCGGCAAATTGCAACACTTGCAGAGCGCCGCGCAAACCGGCATGGGTCAAGCTGTGGCGATGACGTGTGCGCTTGCCCAACACCAAATCCACAGCAAATGACTCCACAAATGTGCCGCGCCCTTGCGCGGCATGCACCAAACCACGCTGCACCAAACTCGCCAATGAGCGGCGAATGGTGTGGCGGTTGACCCCAAATTGCTGCGCCAAGCTGTGCTCGGACGGCAGGCGAACACCAGGCGCATACACACCTTGGCCAATGGCCTCTGCCAGTTCGTTGGCAATGCGCGACCAAAAGCGATCCGTGTCACGCGAGGAAGAAATCACATCCGTCATGAAAGTTACACATGCGCACCCTAAGCTTGCGCACACATTTGA